>NZ_VFTQ01000030.1:0-81532 GCF_006439475.1 Mesorhizobium sp. B2-8-9
CAACTTGTCGAGAGCCGAATCGGCGGCGGTGAACGTCCAGGTGATCTGGCCGCCCGTGCCGGTGCCGGTGGTGTCAGCGGTCTTGACCGCGGCGAGCGAGCCGAGCTGGCCGCTATAGTCGGTGCCCTTGAACACCGCCGAGACCACATGCACATCCGTCAGATCGACGTCGCCGAAGGCAATGGTGCCGGTGGCGGTCTCGGTGGGGGTATGAGCGTCCTCGGTGACGGCGCCGACAAGCGTGGTCGCGCCGATCAACGGCTTGTCATTGGTGCCGGTGAACTGAATGGTGGTCGTTGCCCAGCTCAGCGTGCCGTTGCCGAGTTGAATGGCGTAGGTCAGTTTATCGGTGAGAACCTGGCCCTGCGCAAGCGACTGCAGCAGTGCGTTGATATCGGCGGTATTGTAGTGAATCGTCCCATCGCTGGCGATCCAGATACGCGCTCCGAGCAAGCTTGTGTCGGTGGTTCCAGCAAGTCCGGCGCTGTCGTTGGTGCTTGAATATGTGGTGTCGCGGATAAGCAGATCCGACGGTGCCGGCGTTTTGGTGGCTGTCGACGCGCTGATCGAATTATCGATCGAGTAGAGTAGCTTCGCAGATCCACCCAGATCGTTCGCCAGGACATTAAGGATCAAGACGCCAGTCGAATCTTCAGAGAAGTAGAAAGCGTCGTCCTTAGCCTGCGGTGTGTTGGAAAAGGAAACAGTCGTACCACCCGCATCGGCGATCTGCTGAGTTGCCATTTTTTATCTCCCCAGACCGGCGCGCCTGGCGCCTGCCCATTTGCCGTCCGCAAGACGGCAGACCACCCCATGCCGAAAACATCGGCGTCCAATTTGGGGAAGGAGAAACGATTTGCCTTCAACTGAGCGCAACTCAACAGTGTCCGCGAACTGCCATCGCGGATCTGCAGTTACCACACGGTCGTGGCTACGACGGCTTAGTCGCCGCGGCTTTCCCCTACCCCAGTAGCGCCCTAACTCGTTGTTGCCGGTCGGGAGATAATTTGCGCTACCTTTATATTAGGATATTATTAACTCTGCCAAGGCGTGCGTCAACGGGCAATTCGATAAACAGTTAATGACGGTAGACGTACCTGTACGATACGTAGGGTAGACTGGCTTAAATGTTTCCGAAGTTCAAATGGCCGCCCATAAATAGGTTGGGACATTCCTGCTCTGCTAGCCGTCGTGGCAGCATCAAGTCGGAGCAAAACCGTTTCTAGCCAGGCGCGGGTACAAGTAGAATTCTGGGCCCTTCGCGATTGTTGACAATCAGCCAACGACGCCAGCTTAACCATGCACCGGAAACTTGCCCATGGTGTCGGACCGCCCCAACACCAGGTTCAGGACGACGATCGCCGGGACGGAGCAGGTGCCTAGATCGCGCCGCCCTACCACATAGCCCTGGTCGGTTCCCAGCACTGGCATTTTGCCGAAAATCAACTAAGAGATTCAGCCAATTTGTGAACGGGGATATTTGCATGTCCGACGGGAATAACGAAGACCCGCCCGAACTGATCGGGGACGCGAACTCGTCGCTGTCTAAGGTCGGGCAGCTGGCCGAATCCGAGAAGCCCGCCCAGGTCCCCGCCGTCAATCCCATGCAATCGGTGTTCCCTGAATACATCATCTGTCTCGAGGACGGTAAGCGGTATAAATCGATGAAGCGCCATCTGCGTGTGCACTACGGCCTGACGCCGGAGCAGTATCGTGAGAAGTGGGGTTTGGCGCTCGACTATCCGATGATGGCCCCTAACTCGGCGGCTCAACGGTCGGCCTTGGCGAAGTCCAATGGGCTTAGCCGCCAGCCTGGGATCAAGCCCGTGACGATCGCCAGCAAAAAGCGCTCGACCCGTTGATTTCCGAGCCTGCCCGTTCTGCGCAAGGAGCGATGCCAGGAGCCTTAACCCAGAAACCGATTGGTTGCGGGAGCCCCTGCGTAACCTTCTCTACGGAAGCCGTATCGATGCCAGCGACGACAGCGATCTTAATGAGGTTAACGAACTAAGGGACCTCCCTGAGTGTTCCGGCGACCGGTCGCGGGCAGTCGGATAGCGCAACGTGTGCCCCTTCCGGTGAGCCTAGAGGGCCTCTCGTGCAGAACCAAGCGGAAGAAGTAGAACCTGCGTGCACAGGATCCATGGCCTCTCAATTTCAACAGAACCGGTCAATCTCGCTCGTATCGCTATGCGGGAGGACGAGATTTGCCGCCTGAATGGCGCGACTTCGACCCAAACTCGTGTCGCCGCGACGCAGCGCCTTCAGACAGGCTGCCAGACCGGGGCGGTCATCATTTTTTTCCTGACGAGGAATCTGTTGTCGGCCTCGACCCCCGCTTCCTAGACACTCTATCGTACAACAAAGGAACTGAATCCATTCGCATCGCACTGCTTTTTTAGTAGGCTGTCGCGAGACAAGGTTGAGGATCCGGCGTGACGGTAGTCGACGATCGTCTGCTCGAAAACAAGATGACCAAGGTGGAGCAGGCGCGAGCCTGGAGCCCGCGCGTCATCTCGAAATTCGAGACGCTGATCAAGAGCGCCGACGACCACTCACTCTATCGCGTTAATCCGCTGGCCTTTGCTCGCGACCGCGCAATCGCCGAGCCTGAAGCCATCGACCTGTTCCTTCATGCCGCCCGCTGTGGCTTGTTCGACATGAGCTGGGATGTGCTCTGTCCCCAGTCCGGGATGGTGCTCGACAGTTTCGGTGCCCTGCGCACGCTGAAGACGCACTATGTCTGTGGCCTGTGCGACGTATCGGGCGACACCGACCTGGACGACTTCATCGAGGTCACCTTTTCGATATCGCCAAAGTTACGGCGCCTGCCGTACCATGATCCCGAGACGCTCTCCGTCGAGGATTTCCACTGGAAGCTCCACTTCGGACATGACGCGCGGCTGCCGGGCCAGGACGTTCGCTTTCTCGACGTTCTGCGCGGCTTCGTACGGGGCATGACGTTTCTGCCGCCTGGCGCCACCACAGTGCTCCGCGCCGACCTGGGACCGGGCGCCCTTTCGGGCGTAAACGTGCAGACACAGGCCGCATTCGCCGTGCCGATATCAGGCGATCCGGTGTTGGCGCCGACACTTCTGAAGATCGATTATGACGGCAAACGCTTCTGGCCGGGGTTGCCCGCTGTGCCACCTGGTCCGATT
Source organism: Mesorhizobium sp. B2-8-9 (assembly GCF_006439475.1). Classification (NCBI taxonomy): domain Bacteria; kingdom Pseudomonadati; phylum Pseudomonadota; class Alphaproteobacteria; order Hyphomicrobiales; family Phyllobacteriaceae; genus Mesorhizobium; species Mesorhizobium sp. B2-8-9. Next base: position 3,162 of record NZ_VFTQ01000030.1, read on the forward strand.
GTCATCGAGGTAGCGAATAGGGGGCCGCTACGAGGGTCATTGCTTGTCATCAACTGGCCGCCCGAGCTCGTCGCGCTGACTACCAAGCCGGCGCTCGATTTCGACCCTTATGTTTCCGGTGGAGCGCTCCTTGCGCGGCAAACCTTCCGTCAGCTCTTCCGGTCCGAACGTGTTGACGAGAAGGAAGGACTCGGCATCCGGCAGATCACCTTCCTGTTCACGGACCTCAAGGGTTCGACCGCCATGTATGAGCGCCTGGGCGATCTCAACGCCTACGCTCTGGTCCGCGAGCATTTCGCTCTGGTCAACGCGGCGGTTCAGCAACATTCCGGAGCGGTGGTCAAGACGATTGGAGATGCGGTGATGGCTGCATTTTCGCAGCCGTCGGATGCGATTTCGGCCGCACTCCACATCTTTGAAGAAATCGATCGCTTCAACGGCGACCATGACGGGCCGGGGATCATTCTCAAGATCGGTGCCCACTGTGGACCGTCGATCGCCGTGACGCTCAACGACAACCTCGACTATTTCGGCCAGACCGTGAATGTCGCCGCGCGCGTGCAATCCTTGGCGGAAGCCGGACAGGTCTGCATTTCCGAGGCGCTTTATTCCGCGCCCGGGGTCCGCGAAAGGCTTGCCGGCCATCGTGTCGTGGCTTTTGACGCGCCTCTTCGGGGTGTGGAGGGGAATGCAACTGTCTATCGCATCACGCGGGGATAGACACGATTGCGTGCCAACTCCCGCCGGTGGCAACGAACAGGCAGCGTCGATTGCCGGCCTGTGCATTAGCGATGTCCGCTTTTGGTGAACCGACGTCACCGTAGGAATGATTGCCAGCCAGCGGTGCAAAGCCAGCATCATCTCGACGAGGCTCTGGCTGCGGTGGCGAAGTAGAAGGCTTCTGAGCAATGGCCGCTACATCCCATATCCTCCCACCTGGCTGAACCGAAACGGCTGGGGCGACAAGCTTGCCGGCGATACTGCCACGATGACGGCGGCAGAGATGGCAGCAGGACAGAAACGCACCGAAGAATAACCCAGGCTGCCCATGGCCAGCAAATGGCTGCGCTCGCCAGAGCCCGCAGTAACGAGCTGCTTGGGGTGGGCAAATGACGAAGTATGAAGCGCGTTGCCCGCCGCTTATGAGCGGGAGTGGGACGAATTGCTGGTTAAGCTTCTGCGTGAAGGGCGGAAGCCGGCGGAGCGTATACCGACTAGCTCACGTGTGCTGCTCGATCTGGCGGGCCGGTACAAGAGGGCCGCGGTTACGCACAGCAAACAGAAGTTCATCCTCGTCCGTGAGCCCGTTCATGAAGAGCTTGAAAATGTGAGTCGCCACTTTCTCGCATCGCGGGCTGCTAGCCGGAATATGCCGCTCCTGGCTGATGGTCTTGTAGACGCGGGTGAGCATGTCGAGTTCGTCACTCGTGACGACTTGGCCGGGATACAACATAGCCTTTCCTCCTCGAAAGCTACGAAGCGCGAAGCGTGCGACAAGCGTGTGAATTCCGCAATCAATTATGATGTGATCGGGCGGCGCTGGGCGCGCGGTATTGCAGCGGCAACGGAAGTGCTCGATCGCGCCGGAATAAAGGCCGTGGAAGCTGCAGAGGACTCGTTTGCGGTCTATTCCAGCTTACGTGGAATGAAACAGATGGCCCAAAAGTTCAGACCATTGGACGGGGTGGATTTGGATCGGTGGTACTGAAGCGGGTTCTCCCGAGGCAGTCTTGGGCAAGGGCAATCTAGACTACGACGAGCATGGCATCGTCTGGACGCTGGAAGCGCCCCTGGCGACAGTGGAGGCTTCCATTGTCAGTGAGGCCTAGCAGTGGATCCTCAAGGCGGGAAGAAGCGCGGCCAATGATCGAAAATCGACTCGCAAAAATCTGCGCGATTGCTAAAATTCGTCAACTCATTATTGCGGGTTGAGGGATCTGCATTGGAAGCGCCGATAGCTCTCGTCCTCGAACACGAAATGCTCATCGTACTCGACGTGGAATCGCATTTGGCAGAGGCCGGCTTTGCGGTGGTAGTGGCGAGGTCATGCGCGGAGGCCAATCGGCTGCTCAGCGATGTTACTCCAAATCTCGTTACAGTGGATGTCGGACGGCTCATGTCACGCTATCGCCGACACACTTGCGGAAAGAAACGTACCGTTCATAGTCCATTCCGGAACCTCTGGATGACGGGACTGACGTGTTCCGCAGGGGCCATTTTCTGTTGAAGCCGGCATCCATGCCGAAGCTAGTCGAAATCGCAAAGGTGATGATTGGGGGCTGAGGGCTACCGTTGCTGAGAGCCGAGAAAGGACACGACGGCTCTTCGTAAATCAGCCGTTCCTTTACAGGCGTGCGTGCCCATCTTACTTGGCGGACGGCTCGCCGGGTCTCCAGGCTGCTCGCGCCACCAGCCGCCGCTGTCAGTTGCCCTACCCTTCGTTCGAACCCGATCGCGTCTTGCCAGGCCTTCGGACCATTGGCACTCATCGATGAGACGCTCTTTCGAGCCGGCGGTAAAGCCCCGGCAAGAGCATCAAGGGATAACGCAGTGCAACTTTCCCGCATTGCCGGCGTTCCACTTCGGTCGTCAGCTGGAGAGTTTCATGCAAGGTGTCAACGCACACGGATGGGAAGGCGCTTATAATCCTGCCGAGTTTGCCGAAAAGCATGGACTCACCAATGAGCAGGCGAAAGTGGTCATCAGGTCGAACGGTCCTTCACGGCATAAATGCGATGTGAGCGCCATTGCCTTCCGGCAAGCCTTGGAAATGCGAAAGCGTCGGCGAACCAGCCATAAGATCTAGGAAGGGGCGGCTGGGTAGCCTTCAGTGACACAGCAGGTTGGCAGCAATATCGAGCGCGGGTTCACCCGCTTTGCCGGGGGTGTGGCGAAGGCGACCGGAAGACCCTGGGCGTTCGCATTGTGCGTTGCTTCGGTTGTTGTTTGGGCTCTGACCGGGCCCGTCCTGCATTTCTCCGAAACCTGGCAGTTGATCATCAACACCAGCACCACCATCGTAACCTTCCTCATGGTGTTTTTGATTCAAAGCACTCAGAACCGTGACGGCGTAGCCCTGCAGGTCAAGTTGGACGAACTCATTCGCTCCAGCCGCGCCCGAAACACATTTGTGGGCATCGAGCACCTGACCGAGGCAGAGGTTGATGCAATATTGGCCAAGCGTAAAAAGCGAAAGAAGCCCGCCGGGCGCGCGCCAGGCAGACGCCAGCGTAACGGCAAAAAGACCTAAGTCAGGGCTCGGTCGCTGGATTTCCGCTTCGTCGCGCGTGCCCGCTCCTCTATGTCGTCGGCTCGCTTGCGAATCTCTTCGGCCGACCCGTGTTCCAGGCCAACTACCTCGTTGCGGGCGGAGCTGACAGCGACGATCAACTCGTTCAGTTTTGCCTGCATCGCGGCGGTATCGCGAGCGTTCTGGATTAAAACCACGCCCGTCATCGCTAACGCGGTGAAAGAGACGATGTAGGTCCCGACCGCTGAACTGGCCAACAGAGCGCAACCGAGTGACGCGATGATAATCAGGTAAAACCCAGGTGGTTGGGATAGAAACGCCGCTAGAAAATATAGGGGCCTGTGCATTTTTGCCTCACGCTCTCGCGCAAGGCAACATTCCCGGAGCGATTAAGTTCCGGTTGGGGTATGCCTCCATGCAGCTGCCTCAGCCGCAATTCATCGACTCAAGAGACCTCGCAGTCGTCCAGCACGCGAGCTCTTGCGGACTGCGACGCGCTTTGAATTCTGCCTGCTTACCGAACCGGCCGTGCTTGGAACGCGGAACTCTTGACTCAATCAGACACGATAGCATTGCTCGGCAAATTCGCTGTCGGCGACATATTCTACCTGGAACTCAAGCCGGTATAAAATAAAGCAAGAAGAGCGAGCATCTTCGGCCCGCTGCCGCATTTCGTTAACCCGTTCCTACGGTAGCCGGCGGCGCTAACGCTCAGTGAAAATACACCATGTCGGCATCACCCGTGTGTGAGCATGGGAACAAGTCAGCCAGCAGGCGATTTATCGGAGCGAAGGGGCATTCAACAACAGGAATTTTCCAATGAAAACAGTGCTTTTCGCCGCTCTGGCGTTCTGCATCGCTGCTCCGGCTGTCGCATCCGCTGCCGAGGCTGATGTGATCGTCAGGACGCATCATCACAGGCATCATCACCATGGGACCGCCGTCGTCATTAAGGACGGACACCGACTCCATCACCGCCGCCACGGTACCGTCGCTTTCTATGATCATGGCAAGCGCCATCGCCACCACTCCGCAACGGTGGTGGTCAAAACCTCACGTCACCACAGGGATCATCACCGAGTCGTCGTCAAAGGCAGCGCTGAATAAGTCGATCTGCGACGGAGAAAAGGCCCGGAAGCCGAAGCCTCCGGGCCCTATTAGCGGATCCCTCGTGAACGCGGCTTAATATCCAGCACCAGCTCCCGATCGGTGCATTCCTCGCGTTCATGATCGCCGCGCGCACCGGCCGCCCAGTGCTCTCGATTGTGGTGGCGGTTCGGCGCGGCAAGCGTAGGCTTTAAGGTGCCGTGGTCCTCGTCATCGGCATTGTCCAGCTCGCGGTCGTCGTAGGTGCTTCCCCTGCCGTCGAGAAAGGCGCCGACGGTCTGTGGGCCACGCTCGCACCAGCCACCCGCCCCGTTCACCATCGGACGCATGTTGAAACCTATCGATCCCGTCTCAACCTACATCGCCGCCATCGCGCCGTGATGCTCGCCATCGCAATCTGGTGCTACCGGCGGTGAAAGAGCCCCGTCCGCCGTGGGTTATTGAGGACGGGCTCTTTGCCGGGCCTCCCAGGGAAATCGCATTCCAGTGTGGGCCTGTTGCGATAACACCCCACCCGACGCGACGCGCCGGAAAGGGAGGCAGCCCCTAGCGCGCCGTCTGCTTCATCAACTTCGCGCTTGGTCCGATGTTCCATTAGGAGATGCTTGACTAAGCCACTTCTCGCTCCAGACTCGTTCGCATGGCGAAGGCTCTTTCAACATTGGCGATGAGGTCGTCATTAGGGCCAAAGTGCGCAGGCGTGTCACGAAGGACTGGGTAAGCGTTTCCATCCCCTCCTATGGCCAGCCACATTCCATTGTGGATCGCACGTCGAAGGTGAAGGAGGGCCAGGAAATTGAGCTGATCGGCGATCTCGCCGGGATCGATGATGGCAAGGTCACCGTCAATCTTGGTGTGCCCGTCACAGTGAATGCCGACACTCTCAGGCTGGTCACGCGCTAAAGCTCTACGCGGCAAGCTTCCTTCGCGGTTTTCCAAGGCTTCGAAGATCACTTCGACAACACTGTCGACTTCCTCGTTGATTTCGCCAGCTGGAATGCCTTCGCGTTCCGCCGCTTTCATCAACTCGCCGGCCAAGTCACTCACCGCCACCGGATCATCGGTCATGGCATTGGGCAGATGCTCTGCCATCCAACGCTCGAGAAAATTGGCGCCGCGTGTGCTCATTTTTTCACAAGCATGAGCAGTAAATTCCGCTCATCTTTTTCGAAACCTTCTCCTGCGGGCCGCGTTCCTTACGCTCATTTGGTGCATTGGGAAGCATCTTCAATTTGCGGTCGTTACTTCCGAGGTAACCAGCGAGGAGGGCCACCTGTCCAAAAGGTTTTTCGTCGAAGAGATGGGCGGCGATTTGCCGATGGCCGGCCGCGAGATTACCGCGGAGACGCCTGAAGAGGCGGTCGCCCGCGTGATCAGCGACGCTGTGGTAACTGAAGATTGGGAAGCCAGCGCCGACGAGCAATGGATCAGAGTGACGGATAGCGAGCGTGGTATAATCTATCGATTTCAAATCCCGGTTAAGACGGCCGATTAGCCGCCTTGTCGTCCGCGCCATTTCCCTGACTGTCCCTCAGACGACAATGGCTTCCAGGCCTACTCGCGCTTTACGCGGTCTAGGGCGCGGCACGCGGTGGCACCTGATCAAGCAGGGTAACGTCTTCGGAGCCTGCAGGCGGCAGTTCGCCGTTTGGGGTGAGCTTGTTGATCGCCTCGGGCAAGTCCCGAGTTATCCTGGAGATCAATTCATCGCGGGACAGCCCGGTCTGCATCGAGAGGGAAGCAAGGGTTTCATCATCTATTGCCGCTTCGACCTCGTTTGGCCCAATCGGCTTGTTGGGTCCGGGGCTAACCCATGAATCCACCTTCGAGCCGGCTCCCGAATTTCGGAAGCGGTCGACGATAGCGCCAAGCGCCGTCCCGGAACGCCTTTAGACAGTTGGTCCAGTATCCCGCCCTCCGGATTGTTCGGATCACGATTGCCGCGGAGCAATTCCCCGATCTTGTCGCGATTTTGGTAGGCGAGCACGCCCAATATGGCGACCGCCAGTCTGCCCAGATTTGCCATTGGTTTCCTCCCATCAATCACAGGGGAAGCAGCCGCGGTCGGAAAGGTTCCGCTGCAAAGTTCTGTGGAATGCCCATCACCTGCTTCAGCGATCACACCATGTCTGAACCACGATGTTTTAGCTACTTTGCATATATGGCGGACCACAGTTCGCCAGGCCGGCGCACACTTAGGCAATCTCCCCAACGAGAGGCGCCGGCCACCCTTAGCCCGTCGCCAGGTGTGGGGGCACACCAGCGGCGGGCTATCGGCAACATTAGCAACCGCTTGACGAGGCCGGTTGCAGCGCCAGACTCATCCCTATGGCGAAGGACAGCATCAAAGTCGGCGACACGGTTGCGATCACAGCAACGATCCGCAAGCGCGTCACAGAGGACCGGGTTAGCGTACTGATCCCTTCCTATCACCAGCCGCATTCGATCGTGGACACCACACCGGGCATCAGCAGCGGTCAGAAGATCGAGCTGACCGGCGAAGTCCTGCGGGTCGATGATGACACTGTAACGGTCGGCGGCAACGATCTCGGGATTACGGTCAAGCGCAGTGCTGTGCGGCTGGTTACGAGCCATGTGGCACCGAAGCGGTCAAAGGCTACCTAATTCGGACGCCCGATCATCGCAGGGCCGACAGCTTGGGATTCTTGCTGTCGTTCCTAACCAGCATCTATGTGCAGTACAGTGCACATAATCGAGCCTCTCAACCTTCTCCAGCTATTTTGCCGAGATCGGTGAGCATCAATTCTGCTATCTCCCTTTTCGCACGTCTGAGTTGTTTAAGGGAGTCATGCGGTGACTGCACTCTGGACTGCTCTGCGCGACGACCTTTGCGAGAAGATGGATGCCGCTGCGCCGAAGCCCGGCAAGCGCGGGCCCTACAAAAAGAAAGTTGCCTTAGTTGATTGATACCCGGCCGATCACCAACGACCTTATCCTGCGCGTTCTGAATATTGTTCTCATCAAAATTCGTGCGACTGACAATCTGGATAAAGCCCGGATGCTTGCTGACGCATGTCACAATGCACCGAGCATGATTGGAGCCGGTCGAGACCCGCGAGATACTTCTTTCGACCGCTCGCCGACTGAGATTGAGCCTTACGTCACTACGATCTTAGACCGCGTCAGAGCGCTAGGCTCCGAGGAAACGACGAATGGACCGAGGTTCTCGTCAAAGAGAAGGCAAGCAATTTCGTCACCAGCCTTCTAACATCCTTCACCTTTGATCGCATCTGAACCAAACGGTGTTCGGGCTCGGACCCCGGGCGACTACGCGAGCGGAATACGATGATCGCGATATCGCGTGGAGGAATTTTCGGGGAAAATCGTCCGTTTCTAAATGCCCCAGCGGTCAATCCCGCCGGGGCAGCGCCTACTGTTGTTTCACCTCCCCAAGGCGGCCTTCAAGTTCTTTCATAAAATGGGCTTCGTTGAGCAGGACTTCCCAACCGGTCCCGAAACGTCCGACCAGATCGTGGGCTTGCTCCTCGGAGATGTTTGCTTCTCGGGACAACCGGCCGGCCAAGAGATCAAAGGTGGCGAGATCTGCCTCGAGCAAGCCATCGCGGTGCTGCATCGCTGCCGCAATCACTTCAAAGACACTGCCGACTTCCTCATAGATCTCGCTTACCGCGATGCCCTCTCGGTCCGCAGCTTCCATCGCTTGGTCGGCTAGATCGTTTATCGCAGCCGGGTCGTTGGTCACCGCATCCGGCAGATGCTCTGCCATCCATATTTCCAGGAAATTTGCGCCGCGTGTACTCATTTTGGCATAAGCAGCCGGCGCATATTAGGTTCGCTTATCTTCATGCGGCAGCGAGTCGCGCTTCAGACTCAAAACCGTGGCGGAAAAGCAGCGGCAACATTGGCGACGCGGTCTTGGCGAATGGCTTGGGCCGCGCCCCTTAAGCTTCCATTTCCTTTCGATCGATAGGTTGGGCGCGGAACATTTGCGGGTCATCCGGTCCATGTCGGTGCATGCCTTCCCAATTAGTCGAGAGCTTCCCGCCATTCGAATCATGGCGAACGCAATTGCTCGCCTTCCGAGTGACGAGGCGGCTACGCTCTGGCGGGAAACTGCTACGCATCTGCTTTCCGTCGCGACCGAACGGGGCCAAGACGCCAACGATGCGCGCGCTGAGGTCCGTCGCTTCTTCGACGCCGTTCAGGCGGCCTTGCTCTGCAGCGTACCCGCCTAGCCGCTGCCTCTCCGGCCCGGCCCGCGACCGGACAACAAGCCTGCCTTCCGCGATCGCACCAAGGGCCGTACCACAGCCGCGCGCCATTCACCATTCATTCATAATATTAGCAGAATTCTTACGAGCGGGCATGCTGATGCTCCTCAACTGCAACACCAGACTGTCGGCAGGCTGCGGATTCGGGTGGCGGCGAAACAGACACGGGCGGGGGGAGGAGTTGCTCGTGCGGGAGCATTTCGGCACGGTGGCGGAGCGTTTCAAGGAGGCCTTGCGGCCTGAGGGGCGGCGACTGGCCGCCTCGCACATGCGCCGAACGCGAGTGTCACGCTATGCGGCTTCGGCTCGGCGCGCCGCGGTCGAGGACATACTTCCTTCGCCGCAGCAAACTGGACACCTTCGGGCCGGCCGGGCGAGTGCATTGTTGCGCGCTAACGCTTGCGCAAGAAAACCGGTACGACGTGGTGAAAAGCGATTCCCTCATCGCGGTGTTCGCCCCCGGTAATCGCTGCAAACCATGCTGCCGCAGCGCCAAGCGCGGAGCCTGCAGCAGTCGCGAAGCTAAAAATGGCAGTTATGTGGGCTGAAAGGCGCACCATGCTATCGTTGAGTTGCGCGTCAGGGCGATTGACAACGGCGGCCGCGCCGTGCCCACCAATCATCGCCAAGAAAAACGCTGCTCCAAGAGTAGCTAGGGCCCAGACTGCGATGCCGTGTATGCCATCGCGGAATTCGCTTTCACTTTGGTTGCTATCTTCCCAGCGCGTGCGCATTCGTCCAGCTACGTAACCGCCGGCTGCGGAACTTGCTGTAGCAACGATAACTACCCACAGCCCGGCCACCAGCACATTCCAGGAGGCGCCACCGTTGGGAAGAGTCGGAGAACCCAGCGCCAAACCAGCGCTCGACCCGAATTGCAGAAGAACCACCGAAATGGCGCAAGCGATGACACCCCCGCCAAATATGCCTCCCCACTCAAGATAGGACGATGTAGCCACTTTTGGGGTCACTGTAGCGCTTTCCGTTGCGGCTATTTTGGCCATGATCTTAACGAAGTCCAAAAAACGATAGAATGAACAAAACGATCACGACGAGGCCAACAAGATAGATTATTCCGTTCACGGCATCCTCCTCCGGATTTGCGGACCGAAACACAACGTGTCCGTCATGTTTTGGTTGCAAAAGAGCTCGGCCCGGAAGTCTGGACATTGATGAGAAGTGGAAATTCCGCCTGAGATCGGCGTCCCAATGATGTACGCGTTTAAGCAGCGGCAAAGCTGATTCATGCATCCGTTACCGGAATGGGCCGGAAGCGGCCCGCCAGCTAACAGCAGCGACGTCTATAAAAGCCGACGTGCAATTCTGGTTCGAGTAGCAGCCTGATTTGACCCCAACGCGACGTTCGGGCCGCTCGGCTCGACCCCAAGCTCGTACTGGACGACACTGCTTCTCATTTGCGATATAGTTCCGGCAAAGCCTCTACCGCCTGGGAGAACGCACTGTGGATATTGAGGCATGGCTCGGGGAGCTCGGCTTGCGTGAGTACGCACCGGTCTTCCGGGACAACGACGTTGACCCTGGAGGTTCTTTCCAAGCCGACCTCCCAGGACCTGCCCGCGAGGGTCACGTCGATCGGCCATCGGCGCCCTAAGGCGTAGCTGTGGCAGCGATCTGCGCGGCGGCATTGTCGCGGGCATCAGCGAGCGTCGTCGGCGGCTTCCACGCACTCCGGAAGATGCATTGGTTTCTCAATCCTCGCGAGCTGCTCGGGCTTTGCGCATGGAGGGAACCCGGCATCGCGTATCGTTTCGGCAAGCTTCCTGCGCTCTCTGTCGTTGAACCCGGGATCGTTTGCGAAGCCCTCGGCGGTGAGGTCTGGGTAGCGCTTCAGAGCGTCAGAGGTAGCCGCCTTCGCATTGTCTGCTTGATCCAGCGCAGCGTAAGTCGCAGCTCTTAAGACCCAGCCGTATCTGGTGCGGTTCTCGGCCGGTTGCCGTTCTATAATGCGCAACGCATCCTGGTACCGATCGGCCATGAAGTAGGCATATGATAAGGCTCCGCTCTGCGCCGGGGGATAGTTCGGATTCAGGCGGACTGCTTCGTCCGCGAGTTCCGCACCCTTTTGCGGGTCTCCAAATGTGCTCGCCCAACCGGAGTAGAGCGCAAGAATGTCGGCCGAGCCGGGGTTGAGGCGCAGCGCAGTTTCGTACTCGGCCTTCCCCTGCACGAAATCCCCGTCAGTGGCGACCATATTGCCAAGGACGGCATGGGCGCCTGCGTCCATCGGATCCACCTCAACTGCTCTGCGCGCCGCCATGAGAGAAAGCGGGTGAACCTCGGCGAAGTCGGCGCCATATCCAATTGATTGATCATAAGCCCATGCAAGGTCCACCCAGGCGCGGGCAAGCGTGGGGTCCTTCGCGAGCGCCTCTCTGAACAGGACAATGGCTTCGTCCAGCCGCTCTTTGGTTGGCGTCAGGATCCGATCTCGACCGAGCAGGTACTTCTCGTATGCACTAAGACTTTGCGGTCGCTTTCGCTGCGCAGCCCTGCTTTCGGCTGCCATGATCACTCCGGAGCCGCCGAGTTGGTTAACCGCCTCGCGAACGATCTCACTCTGGACCTTGAACACTTCTCCGGCAGGACGGGTCCATCGCTGCGACCAGACATGCTCTCCACTTGCAGCATCTATCAGCTGGGCAGTGACGCGCACCTCGTCACCGTCTCGCTGAACCGATCCCTCGAGCACATAGCGAACCTTCAGGTCTTGGCCGACTTTGCGAACATCGACTGGCTTGCCAGCATACGTAGCGGTTGAGTTCCGAGCTATGACGGTGAAGTCAGGAAATCGCGCGAGGTCTGTTATGATATCCTCCATGATCCCGTCTGCCAGTCTGGAGGTGGCATCCTCACGGCCGAGGTTGTCGAATGGAAGCACGGCAACGGCGGACTTCGCTAAGGCCGGTTCAGTCGGGATCGTCCACCATAGGCCCGCTCCGATGACTGGGAGCGCGATAAGCGCTGCCGCGGCGGCGTTGAGCAATGAGCGGGAGCGACGCGCCCGAAACTTCAGACCCAAGCCCGGCTTCGCACCTTCGAGGCGGACGCTGTAGGCACGTACCGGTTGGGAAATGTTCTTCACCGGCTGCTTGCCGACAAAATCGATTGGCAGCGCAAGCTTGCCTCGCATGTGGTCGTAGACCGTACCGGAGATCAGGACGCCGCCGACCGGGCAGAGTTGCTCCAATCGCGCCGCCACGTTGACGCCATCGCCAAGGATGTCGTCGCCTTCCACAACCACGTCACCGAGATTGATCCCAATCCTGTAGGCGATCCGTTCGTCGCCGGGAACGCTGGCCTGATTGGCGGCAATCGCTTTCTGCATTGCAATGGCGCAAACAACAGCATCGACGGCCGAGTGGAACTCCGTCAGCAGCCCGTCACCCATGAGCTTGATCAAGCGGCCGTCGTGCTCGCGAATGATCGGCTCGATCACTCCGACGCGTAGCTCTCTTATCGCGGTGAGAGCGCCAGCTTCGTCTTTATCGATAAGACGCGAATATCCAACGATGTCGGCCACCATGATGGCCGCCAGCCGTCGTTGCGAGCGGGTTATCACCACCGGACCACCACCCGCTGTGGGTTTAGCAACTAATCTATACCTGTAGGAAAGCGACGGAAACCATCAGCGGGTTGTAGACCGACTACTCTTCAGAATTTGTGGAGGCGCCTGTCGAACTTGAGCGATGAGTTTGATGCCAGAGGCTAATGGTATGCACGGCAACCGCAAACTCGGCCAGAACGAGTTCGCGCTAAGTAGTTGAAAATCGTTCAATCCGGAGCCTTGTGTGCTAAATCGCGTAGAACATAGGTTCGGAGAACAGCGGCTCTCTCGAGATCGTTCTGCCAATTTTGACGCGGCAGCCAGCACACAGGTTTCCGCTGAGAACCGCGGAAACGCTGGGCTTTGGAGGCCCTCATGACTGAAGCGGAGAACGGTTCGAAAAGGCGGCGCCGGTAGCGGAGGAGCGCTACCGCCTTTCTCCACACTTCGGGGGACCTGCGATACTTCCTGCGGTGCTGCGCCTGATTCAACCTCTCTGGGCCTGCAAAGATCGGCTGAGAGCGGCAAAATTTGACCCGAGGCTGACCTTCGTGTCGCCACTTGGATGGCTCGAAGCCGCCATTGGCAAACAAGCAGATAGCCACTTTGCCCGAACTTTTGAGATCACGAGGGTACACGCCCGACCATCGGCGCTTTGCCCTCGCCACGAACGCAGATTGGGCGTATGGTGGTATATCGCTGGTTACTAATACAAGGGCTGGCGACTGAGAGCGCAAGAACTCCGCCTTAAGACCGGGCGCGCTCCCACACATAGCTGCTTGGCGCGCTCACGAGTTTGCCTGTCTCTGCCGGGATCTCCTTTGTGCGATTCCAGCCACAATGAATTTTTTGCAGGAGGAGAAATCCCATGCATCACCTTCCACGCCGCGAATTTATTGTTCAAGGCAGCGCGACCGTCGCCGCGTTGACATTGTTCCGTTCACGGTTTGCCCACGCCTTTCCAAGCCGGGTGGGTGAGACCGTCATTCCGTGGCTTGATCAGCCGGCGCCCAATCCCGTTCCGGCGGTCATCCAGACCCAGCTTGTCTGGGAGGATCTGGATTCATGGGTGACACCCAATGACAAGTTCTTCAGCATCGCGCATTTTGACCGGCCAAGCATCGACGCAAATGCATGGAAGCTGGAAATTGATGGGCTGGTGAAAAAGCCTCTAAGCCTATCGCTCGCCGATCTCAAGGCTCGGCCCCGCCAAGAGGTAGTTTTCACAGTGGAATGTTCGGGCAATCACGGCTTTCCGTTCTTTACCGGTGGCATCGGCAACGCCCACTGGGCCGGCACACCGCTAGCCGCCATTCTTGAAGAGGCAGGCGTCAAGGAAAACGGCATCGAAGTTGTTTTCTGGGGCACTGATGTCGGCGATATCGCTCTCAAGGATAACAATCGCGATGTCAAGATGCACCAGAACTTCGCCCGCAGCATGTCGCTCGCCGATGCGATGAGCCCCAACAACATCCTCTGCTACGAGATGAATGGGGCTGCCCTCCCGGAACCCAACGGCTTCCCGGTGCGGCTTATCGCACCCGGCTGGTATGGCATCGCCAACGTCAAGTGGCTCAAGCGCATTGAGATACGAAACAAGCGCTTCATGAGTCTGCTGATGGCGCGGGACTATGTCACCATTCGCGAGGAAGAACACAACGGCGAGACGGTGTGGGCCGAGACCTCTGTCGGCCGTGCGTTGCTGAAGTCAGCACCAGCTAGAGTCACACGCAGCGATGCCGGATATCGGATCAGCGGTGCGGCCTGGGGTGCCCCCATTGCCAAGGTCGAAGTCAAGGTTGATGACGGCCCATGGCTCGAGGCGACGATCGACTCTACCGAAGAGGCCGAATTCGCCTGGAAGATGTGGTATCTCGACTGGAAAGACCCGTCAAAGGGGGAGCACACGGTCACCTCGCGCGCCACTGACATGGCGGGGCAAATCCAGCCTGCCATGGATGATCCCTGGATTACCAAGAAGCACACCTATTGGGAGAGTAACGGTCAAGTAACCCGCCGCGTCAGCATTGCTTGAGGAGCTGGCTGGATGTGCCAGAAAACACTATCGAGGTGTCCTCATTAAAGACCGGGGTCATTTCATCGCTATCGACACGCGGCTTGATCGCCGTGTGTCGCGGGCCGTGTTTGCTGGTGCTTTTCGACTAAGCAAAGTGCTGTTGAGTCGGATCGCGACACTCGCGTAGCTGCGTGCCAAACGCCGGAAATTGGCGAAACCACGACGTCCGGCTCGGTCGCCGGTGACGTCGGCTTTCAGACGATGGATTAGGCGCAAAGTTGCCCCGTTGCAGCGCCGGGCTCAATGGGGAAATCTGAACTTGTTATCGACCTCAGCCTGGACAGGTGCCGTTTGCAGGGACTTCCGGAAGGAAGAAGCTTCGCCGCTCGCAAGGGGTGAGTTCGCGAGGGACGGTACGCCGGGCGAATTCAGCAAGCTCCTTGGGTGTCTGGAAGACGCGCACGATGCTGACTGTTTGTTCGCCGGAAATAATCGCGACATGGGTGCCGTCGGCGCTGAAAGCTGCACGTGTAAAGCCCGGTCGAAAAGTTGCTTCGTGCTGGCTCCCAAGGACGGCAATCTGGCGGCCCGATTGCGCCGCCCATAACCGGACCGTTCGATCTTCGGTCGACGCGGTCACGACATACACGCCATTGGGGCTGAACTCGGCGCTGTCCAGCGCGCCGCTGTGGCCCCTGAGAACCCTTTCCGGACCGCCTGCGACGCTCCAGATCCGGGCGGTTCCATCGCGTGAAGCAGTCAGCAGCGACTGGCCGTCGGGACTGAAGGCGACCACCGTCACCGCGCCGGTATGTCCCTCGAGCGTTCTGACGCTTGTCCCCTCGGTGGTCGACCAAATTCGGGCCGTGTGGTCGAGTGAGCCCGTGGCGACGAGTTGACCGTGAGGGTTGAAGGCCCCTGCCGTGATGCGATCCTGATGCCCGACAAGAGCACGTAGTTCGACTCCGCTCGTCGTCAGGAGGTGTCCCACATTGTCTTCCCTGGCCGAGAGGATCAGACGTCCGTCAGGGCTAAGAATGGCTTGCGGCAGATTGCTGCTCGTATTGATGGCGGCCAGCTCGGTGCCGGTGTTGGCGTCCCACAGTTGCGCGGTCCCGTTGATCCATGCGCAAACAAGCGATTTGCCATCGCGACCAAACTGGATCTTGATCAGTCCGGCATCTGATCGGAACTGGGCGGTCTCGTGTCCCGTGGCCACGTCAAAAATTCGGACCACGCCCTCAAGAGATGCCGTGGCGACGCGCCTCCCACCTGGGCTGAACGAGGCGCTTTGAATGATCTCATGCGTGTCGAGGCGGATTATCTCGCGCCCGCTCACTACATCCCACAGGTGCGCCGCGCTGTCGCCGCCGCCGGTCAGCAGGTGGACGTTGTCGGGACTGAAAACCGCGAAAGTCGGCCGATATTCATGTGAGAGCGAGGTCGTCAGGGCGCCGTCGACATCCCAAAGCCGAGCGGTGCCATCGTGTGAAGCAGTGAGTAGAATGTTGCTGTCGACCGGGCTGAATTCCAGATGCTCGACCAAGGATTCGTGACCGGCGATCGTCGTCACCAACGAGGCGCGTTCAGCGTCCCAGATGCGGATCGGCCCATTGATCGAGGTCGTCGCAAGGAAGCGGTCGTCCTGGGTGAAAGCACCGTTCATCTCCACATCGCGTTCATCTGTATCGATCTCAGGCTTCAGCCCCGAAACCTCTTGGCCGAGCACTTCATCCAGCGTTCCCAACGTTCCATCCCAAATCCGGGCAGTGCCATCGAGGGATACCGTGGCGATCCGCTGACCCCCGTGGCTGAAAATCACGCCGTTCAATTGCGTGTCGCTCTTGCTGCCGGCCAACTTTGCGATCTCCGTTCCTTTCGACAAATCGAAAAGGCTGGACGTGTCGCGGTGTGAATGCCAACCCCACGGGCCGGCCACCATCCGGCTTCCGTCCGGGCTGAACGCCAGGGTGTAGGGCCAGGAGGTCACTCGGATCGACTGCGTCAGCGCGCCGTCTGCGGTATTCCGGATCGAAACAAAATGCTTGCCCGCCGTCGCGAAGCTGCGGCCGTCTGAACTGAAAGCAGCACGCGTATATGCGTCGCTGCTTACACCCAAGACTTTCTTTCCGGTTCGGGCATCCCAGAGCGTTGCATCGCTGTTCTCCCCCGCCGTCAGCACCCGGGTGCCATCCGGGCTGAAGATTGCCGTCGGGTAATTGCCTAGCGGCCGCAGGATGTAGAGCTGCTCTCCCGAGACGGCGTCCCAGATACGTGCAGTGCCGTCCCTCGCAGCCGTCAGGATACGGCTCCCGTCTGGGCTGAATTCGGCCCTCTCCACGGCCCCATCATGACCTTTTAGAATTGCAGTTTCGGTACCGGTGGCGATGTCCCAGACGGCTGCGGTTTTGTCGTCGGATGCGGTG
The DNA here is from genome assembly GCF_006439475.1 of Mesorhizobium sp. B2-8-9. NCBI lineage: Bacteria > Pseudomonadati > Pseudomonadota > Alphaproteobacteria > Hyphomicrobiales > Phyllobacteriaceae > Mesorhizobium > Mesorhizobium sp. B2-8-9. The sequence continues at coordinate 19,780 of NZ_VFTQ01000030.1, forward strand.
ACAACACGATCACCTGTAGGATTGAAAGCTGCATGCGCCACACTGGCGCCAGGGCGAAGGATTTTGATCTGCCGGTGCGCCAGCAGAGCCTTGTAGAGGGCTGCTTCAGCCTCGAAGAGATATGGCCGGTCGGGTTGCTCTTTCGAGGGCAGCGCCTCAAGCGCCAACCGGATCGCAGCCTCGGTGTTGCCTGCCGCGGCGGACCGCTCCGAAAGGAACGAGAGCGAAAGGAACTGATTGCGCAGCGCCTCATCGCGTTGGCCCCTTGCTTCCTCCCGCGCTTTGAAGGCGACCAGTGCGCCTGCACCCGCCATAAGAGCGAGCATTATTGCCACGACGGCGGCGTTCCGTGTCCGTCGGGCAAGCCGGTTTGCTGCGGCGGCCGCGAGGCTCCGGCGCTCGGCCTCGCGCTCCAGGCGCTCGCGTTTTGCCTCTTCGGCAGCCGCGACCAGCGCTAGCTCTCCCTGACGATCCTTTTCCTCCCTCTGCCGATGGGCACGCAAGGACTCCTCGATGTATTCAAGGACGGCAGCGTCGACCTCCTCCCGCCTTGAAAGCATCAACTCTTCGCCCTCCGCCAGGCGTTTGCCGGACGGAAGGAGAAGCTCTCGATTCCTGCTTTCCAGGTGCCATCGTTGGGCGTCGGCCCGCAGGCGTTCGCGCGTCGCGAGAAAGTTGCGGTTTGCATTTACAATGTCAGCGGCGCGCGGCCAACGGCTCAACAGTGCCTCATGTGCAAGACGAACGAAGACATGCCCTGCGGCGTCCTCGTCGCTGACGAGGAGCCGGGCGTCGATTAGTGCTCTGACGAGGGCCGATCGCGCGGGAGTGCCCGCAACTTCGCTATACAGGGCCGCACGTGCCGTGACCGTTTCATCGCCCAGGTTCGCCGTGGTGAGGGCGCGCAGCACCGCGGGCAAGGCCTCCTGGATACCGGGCGCCAGCAAGTCGAGGACTTCGTCGGCGCGGCGCGCGATTGCGCCTTCGAGCCCGCCGAGCGCACGATAGTGCGCAAAGGTGAGAACGCGTCGGTCGCCACTGGCTTGGTACAACGCGTCGAGGACGAACTCGAGAAGCGGCAATGATCCGGGATCGGCAGTTGCTGCCGCCTGCAGCACGTCATCGAGCCGCCCCAACTCGGCACTCTCCTCGAAGCGGAGCCCGGCCACGGCCGCAGGTTCGCGGATCATCTGCGCGATCTCTGGGCCGGTTGGTGGCAGAAGTTCGTAGCTGGCGAGGCCGTCCTTGAGCGCCGAGAAACCCTGGACCTCACCGCAGCGGTGAAAGAAATCCGAACGGATCGCCGCTATCACCCAGACCAGTCCGCTCGCGGCCAGCACCGCCATGAACCGCACAAGGGCCTCGCGCGTCGCCGGCTGCTTCTCCGTCGTGAACAGCTCCTCCAGTTGATCGATGACCAAAAGCAGTCTGATCTGCGAGCGGGCCCGCCCGGCGGCCTTGCGAAGTGCCTGTCGGACCATCGCCAGGGCTCGATCCGGCGTGTTCCTGCAGAGTCGAGCAAATTCCGCGGCTGTTGCTTCTGAGGACAGCTCCGGCACAGCAGCGTCGTGAAGCAGCGCCGCAGCCAACACTGCGAATGCATCCGGTCCTTCGGAGAGGCGGATCAGGCAGCGGCGCCACAAGGATATGCCTGCCACGGCTCCAGGTCGCGTCAATGACGGCAGCAGGCCAGCGCGCAGGAGGGAAGACTTGCCACAACCGCTCATTCCGTAGATGAGCAGGAATGCCGTGCCGCTTGCTGCCTGCTGCTCCAGTCTGGCCGTGCAGGCCGCAATCGCCCGCGCTCGGCCGAAGAATAGATCGGCATCTTCGAATTCGAAGGCATCGAGACCGCGAAATGGCGACCTGACCGGCTCCTCGGACGCAAGACATACGCGGTAGATGCGCAAGGCACGGGCGACATCCTTCAGTTTGCGCTCGCCGAGATCGATGAACTCCAGCGAGAGGTGGTCCTGAGCCTGGGCGCGGACCGCTTCCGTGATGCAAATCCCGCCGGGGCGTGACAAGGTTTGAAGATGAGCTGCGACCTCGACGGCCTCGCCCCTGAGGTGGTCGCGCTCGGCGACGACGTAACCGAGGTCAATGCCGATGCGGAAGCGCATCCGCTTTGTCTCGGGAATCTCGCAGTTCCGCCTATCGACCTCATGCTGGATCTCGTTCGCACACCGCAACGCCTCGACAGGGCCAGCAAACTCCGCAAGGACTGTCTCCTCGACGCTCGCGAAGACACGACCGGCATGTTTTATCAGCAGCCGATCAAGGAACTGCCTGTACACCGGGGTAGGTGCAGCAATGCTCCGCTCATCCTTGCCTGCCGGCCGGACTTCGGCGGCCAATTCTGCCGCCAGAATTGTAATCAATCTTGGTCCGGCATTTGAGGGAAGGACCAACCTGTAACCGCGCCTCGGCACTGTCTGCACGACGGCCTGATGACTGTCGTTGAGCGCCGCACGGATCTCGTGAATGCATTGGACCAGGCTGTCATCGGTGACGGCTAGCCCATTCCAGACCGCCTTCATCAGCTCGTCCTTGGTGACGACGCGATCAGCGTTCTCCAGAAGATGGCGAAGTACCGCGAAGGTCTGGTGGCGAACTGCGACTGTCCTGTTGAACTGGTCGCGCAAGGTCTCCCTGCTCACGTCGGCGGTCACGCCGTTGAGTACGAACGTCGTGGGCGGCGAGCTGTTCAAGCCGGTTCCCCTCAAGCACGAAGCCGCAGTCCCATACTAGCACGGTTTCGCGCTGCGAAGACTGCTCATCATCCAGACCGTGCGGGGAGCGCAGATTTCGGCGAATGATCGTAAGCCGTTCGTGACTTGGCAAATGCCCCGGACCGACAATTTCACATTCCATCATCGGTGAGAGGGGTTCGCTATGGACTGCTCAGGGCGGATTGCTGCAAGCATGGGTGCAAGACCAGTGCTGCGGCTCACGGGCGCCTTCCTGCTCACCCTGATTTTCGCGACAGCGCCACAGGCTTACTCGACGGGCCGTCCCACGGGCGGCTTGGCCGAAGTCGATTTGCAATTGATCCTTGCCGTGGACGTCTCGCCGTCGATGAGCAGAGTTGAGCAAAAAGTGCAGCGCGACGGCTATGTTGATGCTTTCCGTCACGCGGACATCGCGATGGCAATCAAGGCCGGAGAACTGGGAAGAATCGCAGTGCTTTATCTGGAGTGGGCGGGGCCAAATCAGCAAACCGTCATCGTGCCGTGGACAATTGTCGAAAGCCGCGAGGACGCTCTGACTTTGGCGGATAGGCTCGCTGCTCTGTCGTTGACTGAAGGTCGCGGAACGTCGATTTCCGGCGCGTTGCAAGCCGCGAATGAACTGTTTGCGAAGAGCGGCTTGCGAAGCCCGCGCCGGGTTATTGACGTTTCCGGCGACGGACCCAACAATGCCGGAGCACTCATTGACCCCATCCGGCAGTTTCTTCTCGCGGAAGGTGTGACGATCAACGGGCTGCCTATCGCACTGCCCCACATTGGCGGGGCCGACGGGTTTGCGCGGTACGACCCTTCCAGCCTGCAATCCTATTTCGAGCGCTGCGTCATCGGCGGACCGGACGCATTTGCAATCGGCGTCACCGAGGCCGCTATGTTTGCCACCGCGGTCCGTCGAAAGCTGGTTCGTGAAATCTCCATGAACATGGATCAGGTGATCTTCGCCGCTTACACCGAGCGTTCCTACCCCACGGTCGATTGCGACATGATCGGTCAGTTGCCGGGCCGATAGCGCAATGGCGTGACGGCGTTGTGGCGTTGGGCCGCAGCGGAATGTCTTTCGGGCATGCTTCCTACAATCAATTGGGTCTGCTTGCGCAAGCCAAAGCAGTCATTAGCATCAATAGCCGTGAACGCCCTCGAAGGGTCGAGACGAGACGTTAGCGCTTGGCCCGCCGCAGGTCTGGCAAGGGCGAGAGCACGACCTCCGCAATAATCCTCGCGATGTATGCTTCCCGGGACGAGCAACATCTGTCGATATGACCGAGATGCGGCGCATGCCATACACACAGCTTGGGTCGGAAGCGGACCGGCAGTTTCGGGCCTCCGATCTTCAAAGCGGACCTTCAAGTCGGCGAGAGTATCGACGCCGCCTTAGCTCGTACCAAACATTCGCGCCACCTCGGTCATTCGTGCTCAGGACGATGCGGGCGTCGTCTCTGTTTGCGCACAATATACGAAAGAAATAAAAGCAGGCGGATCCGGCGGAAGGAATTCCTTCTGATGTTTCCATGCGAGACAGAGGGCGTATGTATCGAACGGTTTCTGTTCCCGCCATTCTTCAATACCGCCATTTACAAATGTAAGAGAAATAACATGCGCGGTTGCATTCACAATATGGGAGTCCGCTTCGGCAGTCGTTTGCGCTGTCAAAAGGAGAGCGAGAGCGATGATAAATCTCGTCCGTTTCATCTCATCCTCTTGTCGAATCCAGTGCCGCCAGGATCCCTTGGATGCGACGGCCGAGTGGGCTAAGCTAGAGAGCGCGCCATGAGGGTGAAATGTCCCGAAAGGCTCCTGAAATTGACCTGAAATCTGCTGAAACGATCACGTTTCGCGGTTTTGTCTTCCTGACGAAAAGCAAACAACTCCGAACGGTCGAAGGTAAAGCGGTCGGTCTTCGCAACCAGTCCGCCGAGGTGCTCTCCGTCCTCGCGGCGCGATCGGGCGAGATCGTGTCCAAGGATGCAATGATGCAGGCGGTTTGGGCCGATACCTTCGTGACCGACGACAGCCTCACTCAATGCATTGCCGATATTCGCCGCGCGGTGGGAGACGAGGCGCACGTGATCGTGGAAACCGTCCCAAAGAGAGGCTACCGGCTGAATGCCGATCCGTCGGACGCGGCAGAACCAAGCGCCGCAACCGGCACCGAACAGCCCAAGTCACGATTTTCGCGACGGAGTTTCATCCTTGCTGCACTCTTTCTCGTTGCGGCAGTGATCGGCGCTGAAGTATGGCGATCGGCTCGGGTTGCTTCGAGCGACATGCCTAGGATTGCAATCCTTCCCTTCGATGACTTCAGTACCGGAGCGGATAAGGGATATCTCAGCGATGCCGTTGCCGAGGGGATCATCACCGACCTTGCACGAAGCAAGACTTATGCCGTCATCGCCCGGAACTCGAGTTTCAGGTACCGCGACAAGCCGACCGACACCAGGCAGATCGGAGATGAACTCGGGGTCGACTACCTGCTTGCGGGCAGCCAGCAGAAGGTGGGAGACCGGCTGAAGGTGACTGCCCAACTTCTGAATGCGCGTGACGGATCGCATGTTTGGGCCAACACCTACAATCGCGAGATCGGCGATCTTTTCGTCGTCCAGGAGGAAATCATCCGCACGCTTGCGGAACGGGTCGGGCGCAGGATCGAGCACCCGTTGCCACAGAGCGGTGCGGCCAGGGTCAGCGCCCTCCACTATCACCTGATGGGAATTGCCGAGATCCGAGAGGATTTCTCGGCCGCGAGGAACGAGCTCTTTCGGCAACTGAACCTCAAGGCGATCGAAGAGGATCCGAACTCGCAGTTCGGTTATATCGGGCTGGCCTGGTCTTATCGCAACGATGCGATGTTCGGGTGGCACGAGCAAGAAGCTAACCGTGACGAGGCGTTGAAGCGCGCCGCCGAATACGCCGACAAGGCCATCCTGCTCGCTCCTGATGACGCTGAAGCGCATAATATCCGCGCCAGCATCCACACCGAAGCCGGCGAGGTCGAGCAGGCCCTTGCCCGGTACGATCAGGCAATCGCCCTGAACCCCAGCAACTCGGATATCCTGGTCCGCAGCACGGACCTGCTACTCTATGTTGGCCGTACAGACGAAGCTATCGATCGGATCAAGCGGGCCATGGGCATCGATCCTTTCTACCCCGACGACTTCAACTGGCAGATGGGCTGGGCGCTCTGGGAAAAGAACGATTGCAGGGCCGCGCTGGCGGCGATGCGGAAAATGTCCAGAATCCCGAGCGGCGCGCACCGAATGCTTGCCGGGATCCACGCTTGTCTCGGAAACAAGCGAGAGGCAAAGGAAGCGCTTGCGGTTTTCCTCCAGAACGCTCCCAGCGAATCCATCAGTAAAGAACGCAGGGAGTGGGACAAGATTTGGACTGCACCGGGAAGCCTCGAACGCTGGATCGAGCACATGCGGTTCGCGGGCTTGCCCGAGTGAACGGCTGTCGGCGACCCGCAGAAGACCGACTGAGCCGCAAAACACCTTGAAGTCTTTTGCTTTATGAGCGCGGGTTCCCCTCAAGCAAATCACCTTTCACAAGAATATTGGATGCAGGGGGGATTGTGAATATGAGTTGCAGCATGGTCATCTGCGATGTCCGATTCTGGGCGGACACAAGATTTGCCTTAATGGCCGAGATTAGGCGCATTGTAGACCGCCTGATTTGGGGCCGACAACAATCCGACAGTTCCGGTCTCCAATCTTCAAGCCCAGACATCACGTGGGCGGAGGAGGATGCCCCCCCGGTTTGGGCGGCACAAATCCCGCCGAGTGCGACGGGCTGGACTTGCCGTCGAAGCCATACGATCTTCGGTGCGGGACGCGACAGCTCGTGGCGGGGACACAAATGCTCGATGCCATCCTTACCTTCGTCGCCACGTTGTTAGTCGCGGTATTCGCGATGATAATGCTGCTGGCCGGCGTCGAGACATGGAACGGCGCGATAATCGAGCCGCTTCTCCTGCGTCGAACGCTCCTGCTTCTCATCCCGATCCTAGGGATCGGCCTGGCATTGCTTCGGGCTCGCCGCAGCCTGCATAGAACTCGAGCGAAACGCGAGGCAGCAGATTCCCGCGAGAATGCCCGCGCGGCCGGGCAGGCTCCCCCTCCCGCGGACCTCGCTCGCCGGCGCGCCAAGGCTGCCGGCGGCGACGTCGCCGCAAAGATGGTGGCGGAGTCCCAGGCGCAGGCCAAACGCTCGAACCATGCCCAGAAGGCGAAGATCCGCGCGCATGTCGATCGCAAGGCACCGCCCACCAGCGATGCCGACCGCGCGGCGATCGCGCTCGCCTCGCGCGCCTGCCTTGCCATCCGGCACGTCTTCGCGCCGCGCCACCCGCAGCGCTCGATGAGCTTTTTCGGCGGCGTGCCGCTGGCGCTGGACGATCTGGACTGGCCGATGATCCACAACCGCAAGGGGCTTCTCGAGCCGCTCACCTTCATGGGCCAAGTCGACCTCGGCGCGCTGCCCGACGGGCCGGCACGCTCGCTGCTCCCGGCGCACGGCTATCTTTATTTCTTCGCGCCGATGTCGGGTAATTTCGACGGCGATGCGAGCCACTTCGTCGTCCGCTACGTTGAGGGCAAGGCCCGCAAGGACTGGGGTCCTCAGCACAATCCCGCATTTCTGGAGCCGATCGACGGCGCCGAGAACGCCCGCTACCGATATCCCTGGCTGACCTGGCACGACCAGCCGGAGAAGGTCCATCCACGCTTCTATCCGCGCATGGAGATCGAGCTCGGCTGGTTGGAGGACGTCGCCGAGGTGGAGGAAGGCGATCCGGATGCTGGCGACGGCTTCCCTTGGGAGGTCGCCAAGCAGCACCGGCGGCAGCAGCTCGTCGCGTTTCACGGCACGCCGGTCTCCTGGAACAACGCGCTCTCCGCGCACGACAAACCCACGGACCGTCTCTGGATCCCCGTTCGAGGGTTTTCCGACCAACCGTCGGACGGCTGAGGTCCTGCTGGGTTACCTGAAGTCATACATCAAGGAGGAGACCATCGGGATCAAGGGTCGGCTCGGCACGCTGCCCGCGAGGTTCGAGGACCCGGAGCGGTCGCGGCTCTCCGCCCTGCTCGAACGCTACGCGCAATTCGAAAAGGACCGCTGGCGGATTTTTCAGCTGGCAACGACCGGAGAGGCCCAGCGGGGCAAGGCGCTCGACGAGAACCAGCGGACCGACCTCCTTGCACTACTTGAGGAATTGCGCGCCGGCGGACTGCCGGAAGGTGTGCTCGAGCGCCACAATATGCACAAGCGCCTGCCCACGGTGCTGAACGACTGGATCGCGAGGGCGGCGGTCGAAGGCGCCGAAAGCGCGCTCGCCGATCCAGACGGGATCGCGCAGATGCCCGACGCTGTCGTCGAGGCACTCCGCTACCGGCACAGCGTTCTGCGCGATCCAGACTTCAGCAAGAACGGCTCATACGCACAGCACCAGATGCTGGGCCGCGGCGTCGCCATCCAGGACGCGGCCGAGTTGATGGCGCCCGAACACATCCTTCTGCTCCAGCTTCGCTGGGACAATGCGCTCGACTGGCACATGGGCGACGCCGGCGCAGCGCAATACTGGATCCGCCCGGCCGACCTGGCGGCACGGCGCTTCGAGAACACCGTGCTCACCTTCGAGAGCCACTGAAGCGAGGGTGTCTCCCGCGGGCGCTGGTCGGCCCGCTGGACGGCCGGTGACAACGGGTGGGGTTAGATGGCATTCAGCGTAGAATGGGTCGCGAGGGCCTGTGCTTCAGTTCACCGAAGGAAGAGCCCGGTTGGATCGTCGTACGACCGGGGGATTCATCTGCGCAGCCGCCCTTATCGGCGATCCGGCTGAGGCCAATCGCGCGTGGGCGCTAACCGGTTCGCGAACCAATGGAGGCGAGCAGCGAACGCTGGTGCTGTTCGATCCTTCGCGGCAGCAAATCATCGCAAAGGACGAGTTCCGGGCTGTCATTTAAAAATATGCGCCATTGCTAAATTAGCCTGTGCAGTATCATCTTTTTCGAAGCCGCAGAGTTCGCGCCCTCGGTTAACTTCGATGGTGCGGCGAAGCTTTCCGATTCGCTTGGCCGGCGCCGGAATTCACCTCAACAGGCACGGGCGCCGGTCACACCCAGGGCTCCCTCTATTGGGCGGCGCTTCTGCCTTACGTCCGGTGGACACTCTCTCGCACTTCGAATGATTGGATTGATCTGTCTGCGAAGGGTGAGACCATCCATCTGGCGAATGTCGTAGCCCTCGTTTTTCATCTTTGTGGCGAACCTCACCGAAATTGGCGTAAATGCCAGACTTGGCGAGTTCGAATGCGCGCTCAAGCGATGTTTTGTTCGGGTCCATGAAGCCGCCGACCGACTAAGTTTCTGTGTCGTTTCTATGCGGCTATCACCGCGCGGCTTTAACGAGTGGTTTGGAGCTGGGTTGCCGTAAGGAAGCCCGCCCGGATTATCTCGGGCGGGCCGTCAGGTCGTCCCCAACGGCGGCACTTTAGCAGTGTTCCAGGTCCTACGAAATGCGCCGCGCTCCACAACGGGAGAAGACGGGGCAAGTTCCACGGAGTCAGATAGCGTGCGGTTACGCAACTTGAAAGATGCCCGGCTTGTTCTCTCTTGGCGGAGTAGGTTCGGCTATGGAGCTTTGAACAAGCCGGGCAATGCGCTGGTTAGAGCGGTGGCGGGCTCTAAGGCCTGCGCATGGGGAGAATGTCCGATTTGCTACGCGGCTTACAATTGCGACCTAGGTCTGACCTGCAGTGCGCATTGGTCCGAGTCCTGCAACAAATGTTAAGTGCCGGGCATTGTTGTGCCGACTGGCGACGACCGTCCCTTCTCGCCGGCAACCGAATGCCCGCCGTTCCCGTGATAGGTTGGTGGGCATTCTCTTTCCCCCATAGGGTGTGGCAACCGCAACGAGCCGCTAGCACCCTTCCGCCCTTAGCGACCGCACCATGCCAACTATGACCGGATCGTAAGGCACCTTTTCATCACGGCTGTAGTTGATCGTAAACAGCGCGGCACGGTCGGCGCATACTTTGATGGCCCGGACATACCTGATCTGGCCCTCTTTAATACCCGAATAGCTGGCCCACTTCGGCGTAAGGCGCCTATACGTCAATCTCCAACCGTCTTTTTCGTCCTGCATCATGCGATGCTCGATCTCGGCTTCAAAACTGGCCTTGCCCAGCCGAGCGCCCCATACGGCTAAGAACGCCCGTCTTTCGCCTTCGAAAGCCGCGCCCTGATCGGAACGCTGCGACAGCGCAAACCCGGGTGGAACATCGAATATGAAGCCGAATTCCTTGACCCCGAAATGCTGCCACGGCTTCGGCTGAACCAACGCGGTGGAGCACAGAATGCAAGCGAAAGCCAAAACTATACGGCGCATAGCGTTGCTTCTCCAAGGCCCCTCTCTCGGCCGGGGAGGCCCTGGCCGGAGATGGCGATAGCCGTCCAAAGCGCAGACGAATCCACGCCGGCCTCGCAGTCACCCAACTTGGTGGCAGACCGAACGTTCCGTTAGCGGTTGCTTGACGAAGCCACTTGTCGCGCCAGACTCCTCCCATGGCGAAGGCACTATCAAAGTTGGCGATATGGTTGCGATCACCGCAACGATCCGCAAACGCGTTACAGAGGATCGGGTCAGCGCATTGATCCCTTCCTCCCATCAGCCGTATTCGATCGTAGACACGTCGCCGAAGGCAGAAAATTGAGCTAACCGGCGAACTCCTGCGCGTCGATGATGACACTGTGACGGTCGGCGGCAAGGACGTAGGCATCACCGTCAAACTCCCAATACCGTGCGGCTCGTCACGAGCCATGTAGCGCCGAAGAGAAAAACGCCGCTGATCGACACCTAGTGCATCCGGTTTCTCTGGCGCCTGAGTCGCATCGCAACGGCCGTGCACTCAGGGCTCTTCGCGAAAGTCCTTCAGAGACGCATAGCGAAGCTTCTCCTCGCCCCGCATGAAAGGTGATCGATGGCGAGGAACGTCAGTTCGACGGCTTCGACATCACCAAGGCCAAGAACAAGACCAGGACCGGAGGCAAGCGGCTTTTCGTTCCGATTACACCGATGCTTGCCGAAATCCTCGATGCCACTGACAAGCGCGGCGAAACGGTCTTGGTCACGGCTTATGGCCAGCCCTTCTCCGCCAAATGCCTGACCGGCACCATGGCTCATTGGTGCAAGCTCGCCGGGCTTCCGAAAGGCTGACGCTGCACGGACTGAGAAAGTCGCTTGGCGTTTATCTCGCCGAGGCAGAGGCCTCAACCAGACAGCTCATGGATGTGCTCGCTCACGACGACATCGATCATGCCGAACTCTATTCGGGCGAGGCATCGCAGGTTCGGCTGGCGGTCCAGGGGATGGATCGAGTCGTGCGTCTTGTGACGCGCAAGCCCATGCCTGGCGGACCTGTTGGCGAACCTGCCCGTAAATCACTGAAAAAATAACGATAATGGTGGGCCCGGAGGGTGTCCTCAAACTGTTGATTTGGTTTGCGTTTTCGTGGGCACAAGGCAGACATACTTCCCGTATCGTTCCGTATGGTTCCGCGGCCGTCGTTGGACGAAATCGCTATCTATGCCACCTTCACGCTAGATGCCGCACATCGGCACTGGGTGGGTCTCCACTGGGCCGATTGCCGACAGGCCGCTTTGGGCTGGGACACACGAGGGCGGACATTCGGGCCGTCGCGAACATCGTCGTGACCTGACCCATCTTGGACGTTAAGTCTGAGGCGCCTCGCCTGCGCGCTTATATCGATGCTGGGAATTCGATGCAGACACGAGGTTTCAAACTAGCATGTAAGCGCGCCCATCGATCATCGCTCGCTGACGGCACGGCGAACACAACCGAGGTGTTTCCATGGCCCGCGTCAAACGTAAACGCTGGTTTATGTTTGACGGCAGAAATCCGACGGACAAGGACAACGGAAATTCGACGGGCTCGAACCTCGGCCCTTCGGAGGCAGAGGTCACAAGTCCGAATCTTGTCGGGTGCGCCAATAATTCAACAGATCATAAATTAACAACGACAATCCGATCAGATTGATCTATTTTCGTTGCAGGCATGTTTCTGGCGTAACGGAGCGACGCTCGTGGCGTCAATTCGCAAGCGCGGAAGCAAGTACCATTCCGTGATCTATTTTTTACTTCTCGGTCGTTTTCGCGCCTGTGCCGGTGCGACCAGTCCCATACCGACCACCGGATTCTCTTTAGCGTAATCTTCAAGCTTCTTGGCAGTACTCAAGGACGCAGGCTGGTATTTGAACTCGCTCCGGGATGAATCTTTCGACCAGTAAGTTCGAAGCTTTGTGATCGCTTCGGAAAGGTTAGGCGACTTTCGTATGGCGTCATTCAGACCAGCTATCGCCGATTCTGAATCATATGCCCAAAAGGTCCTGTAATGATATCGGTGTCCAATTGACCAATACGTTCCCAAGTACCTCGCACCCTCAACCTTCTCCACGTTTTGCCGAATAAAAGCCTCGTTGTCTTCAAGGAATTGATGGAATGTCGGTACATCCTGGTAGGGGATGCCAAATGTCCACTCAATTAGAATACAACCCAGGGCGTACGAGATTTCCGGCTCGCACGGTGTCAAGGGCAGAACCCCATGCGTGCGAACTTCGGCGACGAGTGGCTGAACCGCCGGTGGCGGTGCAATGCCTTGCCGACGTACCAAACGCTTGACCTGTTCGATAGTCGGATTGCGTGCCACTAGCCAGTCCTCCTGATCGCTGAATGGTTTCTTCTGCGGCACATTCAAGCCGGTTCGACAAGCTCTATGACGCCCTGCTGAATGAGATCCTCAATGCCCCGCCGCAGTTCAAGCCGTGCCACTTCGCGCGAGCGCGAAGGTTCAATTGTAGCAAAATAGCGACGTTCCAGCGACCTCCAATTTCGCCCGTCGCACAATTCCATTATAAGCCACGCAGACGCATTGAGGGTGTATAGCCTCGGGTTATCTGGCGTGAACACGATGCATACGCCCATCTCATCGACGGGGCGAATCCGCAGGTTTGCGACCTTTCGAAAGGAGACGCGACGGTAAGACACGTAAGTCGACTCCGTCATTCATTGTCGAGCAGAACGGATCAGGTGCCGCCCAACGACCATGAAAGGCATAGGCGGCCGAGCGGCAACCTCCGCGCGTTCCTTCAGTGGTGTCGCAGTCCGGGCACGACTTTTCGACCACACCGGAGCGCAGCTCTCGGTATAGGGAATGCTGCCAAGTGTCGAGGAACGGCACTTCGCGAATGTTGCCGTAATCGACGTACTCGCGCAGATAAGCGCAACCAATTGATCGGCCGAATGGATCTACCGCAGCAGCCTGCCAGCAGCAATTCCGGTCATTGGGATGCCACGACTTCATCACGGTAAGCTCAGGTGGTGGTGTAAGCGAGTTGAGCACAGCCATCTGCTCTTGCAGGGACATCGCCAACTCATCCCAGCGGGACTTAGCTCGTCCCAGAGGATAGAGGCGCAGAATTCCTGCGCGGGGAACGCCGAGCTCGTGTGCAAGCTCCAAATACTCTTGCAGTTCGTGCATATTTCTCCGGTTCAGGATCGTGAGCACATCAGTATCGATGCCAGCCTCGAGCAGGTAGCGAACCGCTTCGCAGGCTTTCTGGAAGCTCCCGCTAACTCCGGTGAAATAATCGTGCGTCTCGGCTCTCGCTCCCATCAGGTCAATGAGCACACGTCCTATGCCAATCTGCTTTAGGCGATGCGCCATCTCGCGATTGATGAGGGTTCCGTTGCTCCGCAACATGGTCATCATGCGGCGAGCGCAGTGTGCCAAAATTTGAAGAAAATCTTCCCGGAAAAGAGGTTCCCCACCTTCGAAATAAACGGAAATAAAATTATTGTTGACCAAGTAATCGAGAAATCCCAACCATTGATCAGTAGCGACTTCAGCAGACGCTTCGCAGGCCTGGCAATCCGCATAACAGTGCTTACACTCGAGATTGCACGTCTGAGTTATCGACAGTGTTATGCTTAGCGGTGATTTCAGGAAAGGTTGCAAGCTCAAGTCCTCCTCAGCAAGAGTAGCACCTCTCATTGGGGAAATCCAATGCGCTGCCGGCAAGCGCTCTGACGGGCAACCCTGGAGACAGCGCCTCGTTTTGCGTCAATCGGTGCACCGAGCCTGGTTTCGGCTCGGAGTATGGTCCGAAATTCTTGGGGTCGAGCCAGCCTTCGTAAGGAGCATGACGGAGGCAACGCAGCGGAAAACCCAGGGTGGCCTCGGGGTCGTTCCAAGGCCAGCAGACCTGCGTCGTGCCATAGGGCTGAACCAGGATAGACGGTGCTGACGGCAGGTCGCGCGGGAGAAGTCGCCACGCAATTCCACGACGTAGAAGATCGCGTTGATGATTTCACGCGGCGACCAGGCGCGTGGTCGCGCGCGTTCGCACGGTTCGGCATAAACGGCTCGGTCAGAGTCCATTCGGAGTTTCTAACGTAAGCCACCGCGGCTATGATGTCGCCGGATCCACATCGTGGTTCCAAGAAAGCTTTGACAACCTTTGGAGTCGCACGAACCCCGGCCACAAACCCATTTCTCGGGACGGGCACTCACAGGTTTACAAGCTGGAGACGCTCCATATGCGATGTCCTCGGTGTCGGTTCGAGAACGGAGTTGGTATGCGGTTCTGCGGCAACTGCGGAGCACCGCTGACGAACGCACCTTCGCCTCTGTCCGACGACGCCGCACTCGCCTCCGCAGAGCGCAGGCAGATCACTGTCGTGTTTTGCGACATCGTCGGGTCGACTGCCTTATCGGAGCAACTCGACCCCGAGGATCTCCGCGACCTTTTTGCTACCTATCGATCCACTTGCGATGAGGTGGTCCGCCATTGCGGAGGGTGGATAGCTTCATACTTCGGGGACGGTCTTCTCATTTACTTCGGCTATCCTGGTGCAGGCGACGACGATCCGGTAATGGCTGTGCGCGCTGCGATTGAAATCATCTCGCGTTTCCAGCAACGTAGCGCTGAAATGGTCGATTGCGCTGGTGCCAGCTTGCAGGTTCGCATCGGCATCCATACCGGATTGGTGGTTGCTGGCGACCTTCCCAGCGGTTCTGACCGGGAGATCTACTCTATCGTCGGCGAGACTCCCAATGTGGCAGCTCGTCTGCAAGCGCTCGCTGCGCCCCAGACGGTACTCATCAGCGATGCCACATACGCCCTGGTCAAGCATCGATTTGAATGTCGCGCCTTAGGAGAGCGCCATCTCAAAGGTATTTCGCGTCCGATACGGGTCTATGTACCGTTGGCTGAATCAGCCTTCACGTGGCAGGACGCATTTGCACTTCGGAACCTTACTCCGCTCGTTGGACGCACACGCGAGCTGGCACACCTCAAAGAGGGTTGGGAGCGCGTACTGCAGGGCAAGGGTCAAGTGGCGTTGATTTGCGGCGACCCGGGAATTGGCAAATCACGCCTCGTACACGCTTTTCACGCCAGCATAGCCGACGACCATTCCATGCTTGCGTGTAACTGCGTGCCGCATTCGTCCGACAGCGCGTTCCTCCCGATTATTGATTTGCTGCATCGGCATCTTGCAATTACCTCGTCGGATGGCGCGGCCGAAAGACTGGCGAAACTTGAAACGTCGCTAAAGCAGTCGCCATTTCGGGAAGAGGCGCTGCCCCTGATTGCTTCTCTGCTATCGCTCCCGGCTCCTGCAGGATTGGACACGACCAATCTGCCGCCTCAAAGGCGGCGGGAGAGGACGATTGAAATTCTGCTGACCTGGTTGCTTCGAGAGACGGAGCGTCGCCCGCTTATTTTTGTCGTAGAGGATCTCCATTGGGCCGATCCTTCAACGCTCGACGTCATCAAGCAACTTCTTCAGCTTGTTCCAACCGCGAAGTTATTTCTCCTCCTGACGTTTCGCCAGGAGTTCGTGCAGCCTTGGATTGATCCTTCGCACGCGATGCGATTTACGCTTTCGCGCCTCTCCTCTGGTGACACCAACGAGATTATTGCCAACCTGACCAAGGGCACCGAGTTATCACCGGCGTTGCGCAGCCAGCTGATTGAACGGGCCGACGGTGTGCCGCTATTCGTGGAGGAATTAACGAAGACCGTTATCGAATCTGCGCAGGTCGGCGGTAGCGCGAAGGCTCCGGCCCTCCTCGACGAGGCTGCTATCCCTGTAACATTGCGCGACTCCCTGATGGCCCGACTGGATCGGCTGAATTCCATCAAAGCGACCGCGCAGATCGCAGCAACTCTTGGCCGCGAGTTTCCGTTCGAGTTGTTGAAGGCAGTCACGTTGGCGTCTGAGACAGAGCTGCTGAGCGCTCTATCCCAGCTGGTCGACCGTCAGATTCTGTTACAGCGTGGTATTGCTCCGCACGCTTCATATTCTTTCAAACATGCACTCATTCAGGAGGCAGCCTATCAATCCCTGCTTCGAAGCTCTCGGCGCCACTACCATCTGCGGGCCGCCGAGGCGCTGGTTGTCCGGTTCCCGGATTTGGCCGAGCGGCAACCAGAGCTGATAGCTGAGCATCTCAACCTTGCGGGGGATACAGAGCGAGCTATCAACTACTGGCAAACAGCCGGCGAACGAGCGCTGAGCCGCTATACAAACCCCGAGGCCGAAGCTCACTTCCGAAAAGCATTGGCTGCGATCATGAGCCTTCCTTCATCGCATCAGCGCCAGCAACAGGAGGCTTCGCTCTTGATCGGGCTTGGCACAGCGCTGACCTCGATCAGGGGTTGGGCCGCTTCGGAGGCTGAGCACATCTACGCCAGGGCGCGCTTTCTGTGCCAGACGATCGGAGACACCCCACAGCTCGCGGCTGCCCTCCGAGGTTTGCAGTCGTACTATCAGGTGCGAGGACCTGTTCAGGTGGCTCGAGAAATCGGTGAGCAACTCCTCGAAGTGGCGGACCGGGGTGATGATCGGTCAATCCGAGTCGAAGCGCGACGTGCTCTCGGCTGGTGTCTCTTCTGCCTCGGGGAATTCCCCGCAAGCAGAAGGCAGCTCGAGGCCGCGCTCGGCGGATACGATCGAGCATCGTCGCGCCGAAATATCCTGACATACGGATCCGATGCAGGTGTTGCTGGCCTTGCCAATCTTGCTTGGCTCGAATGGTGCGCGGGTAGCTCCGAGTACGCAGTTGAGCGAAGTCGCGAAGCAATCCGTCTGGCAGAAACGCTCGCGCATCCGCTCAGCCTCACCTACGCACTCTGCATGTCGGCGGCCGTCCATCAAGGCCTCCGTCAGCCAGGAATAGCTGAGGAGCTTGCTGCGAGCACCGTTGCGATAGCTACCGAGAATAGCCTTTTGTACTGGATGTCCTGGGGCACCATTATTCGGGGCTGGGCGGTTGCCGAACAAGGCTCAACTGATGCGGGGATCAATATGTTGAACGAGGGAATCGAGGCGTACGCCGCGACAGGTGCGAAGCTGTTTCGCGGCTATGCGCTTGGCCTTCTCGCCGACGCCTGCGGTAAAGCAGGGAAGCCGCGTGAGGGGCTCCGCCATGTCAACGAAGCGGTCGTCAGCAGCACGGCCGTGAACGTGCACTTCTTCGACGCGGAACTCCATCGGATCAAAGCGGCTCTTCTTCTACAGTCGGGAAGCACTCGCAGGGCAGCCACTGAGGCGCTTGAACTCTCGGTAGAGACTGCTCGAAACCAGGGTGCGAAGATGCTCGAGCTTCGCGCCCTGAACGATCTGGAACAATTGCGCGGCCGAGCCGGTCCGTCCGCCTGACGATCGGACCGCGATCGCGACATTGCTGCCAGACCGCCCTGGTGTCAGCAACGCAGCCGGAAGCGCTGTATGTCCTCGGTCGTCGCGGTGTCGGGAGTCTGGCCAAGGAACGCGGCAAAGCGACGAACATGCCGAACTAGTAGTGCTGCGTATGCGGTCCCAGGCCCCGCATCAGCATGTCTTGCTGCATTCGCTGGCGAAGCGGCGTGATCGGAGCATCGGTCGACAAGGTAGCCATGACAAGTTCCTCTCGTTGAAGGGAACTCCATGGTCAGATCGCAGGCTTTAACTGCTCAAGCCCTATGAATACGCGTCATCTCAGAACCACGCGACTCTCCCGCGAAGCGGGTTCGTGCATGAGGCGCAAAGTTGCCGTTCGAGAGGCCAGGAGCGAGGCTGAATTTAGTATACCAACATATGCCCTACGCTTCGGTGGACTTCCTCCCTACCCTTCCGATTCTGTGGCGCTTCCGCATTGCGGTGCGCGAGGTCTGGAGGATCAAATTGATCGCGAAGCCTATCAGAGATTTTTGCGACCGGATTCATAAAATCCGAGGGGTTCGAGTCCGCGTTTTGGGCCTGCTCGGAAAAACTTAATAATTTCAAACAGTTTAATTGAGTATTATTATGGTGGGCCCGGAGGGTGTGAGGCCGTCAAAGAAAATCAATGGCTTAGCGGATGGTTAGCCAACCCATATCCTTCGTATGATCTCATATGGTCTGGCGAACCTAGAGATCAGGAAGAGGAGTAGTTTTCAATCCAGTCGATGGCTCTTCCTGTCCTCCAAAAAGGGCCATGAACACATCTTGACAACGGCATGAGCGCGACCGATTTGGGGCCGGAAGGAGACCAGCAACTTTTCGGATCCGCATGTCCGTTTTAAAGCCGCGGCGCCCCTATGCTGCGCCTCCTAGTCCGTCGCCGAAAACAGCTCTGTCTAGGCGCGTTGCTGCGGGAGCGGCATCGAAAGCTTTATAAGAATCCTATTTCTTTCCCACCCGCTCCGTCTCGAACCTTTATGGCGATCGGGTCCATATTTCCATTCGAAGAAACGCTGTGAATCGCCGTCACCCCCAAGGTGATGGGCCTCCGCGTGTAGTTTTCAGCCGGCCTGCGCGGGCCGGGCACAAGTGGAAAACAAGGAACGCCTGCCATGGACCTCATAGTTCTCGGAATCGGGATTTTATTCTTCGCTCTGTCCTTAGCCTACGTCAAAGCCTGTGACAGAATCTGAGCAAGGGACCGTGCCATGCTTTTCGACTACATCCTCGGCGGCGCGGTGACCTTATTCCTGCTTGCCTACCTTACCTATGCGCTCATCCGCCCAGAGCGCTTCTGACCGCACGCGGAGAGCCCATCATGACTATAAATGGCTGGATACAGATCGTCGTCTATTGCGGGATTTTGGCTTTGCTCGTGAAGCCGCTCGGTTTCTATATGCACCGGGTCTTCAGCGGCGACCGCACGTTGCTGTCGCCGCTGCTCGTGCCGATCGAGCGCGGGCTCTATCGCCTCGCCGGAACGAGCGAGAAGGAAGAACAGCATTGGGCCGTCTATGCGACCGGCATGCTGCTCTTCAACCTCGCCGGCTTTCTCGTTCTTTATGCGCTGCAGCGGCTGCAGGGCGCTCTGCCCTACAATCCGGCCGGAATGACCGCGGTAGAACCAGAGCTTGCTTTCAACACCGCCGCCAGCTTCATCACCAATACCAATTGGCAGAACTATGGCGGTGAAAGCACGATGTCCTACCTCGTGCAGATGGCCGGCCTCACCGTTCAGAATTTCGCCTCGGCCGCCACCGGCATTGCCATAGCCATTGCGCTCATCCGCGGCTTCGCCCGCGCGTCCGGCAAGTCGATCGGCAATTTCTGGGTCGATCTCACCCGCTGCACGCTCTACGTGCTGCTGCCGATCTGTATCGTGCTGACGCTTGCCTATGTCTGGCTGGGCGTGCCGCAGACGCTTGGCGCCTATGTCGACGCCACCACGCTGGAAGGCGCCAGGCAGACCATCGCGCTCGGACCGGTGGCCTCGCAGCTCGCCATCAAGATGCTCGGCACCAATGGCGGCGGCTTCTTCAATGCCAACTCGGCGCATCCGTTCGAGAACCCGGGCGCGATCTCCAACCTGATCCAGATGCTGTCGATCTTCGCGCTCGGCGCCGGTCTCACCAACGTCTTCGGCCGCATGGTCGGCAGTGAGCGGCAGGGCTGGGCGATCCTTGCCTCGATGGGCGTGCTGTTCCTCGTTGGCGCCGCTGTCTGCTACTGGGCGGAAGCCGCCGGCAACCCGCTCGTCCATGCGCTCGGCGTCGGCGGCGGCAACATGGAAGGCAAGGAGACGCGCTTCGGCATCGCCTTGTCGGCTCTCTTCGCCGTGATCACCACGGCCGCCTCCTGCGGCGCGGTCAACGCCATGCATGACAGCTTCACCGCGCTTGGCGGCATGATCCCGCTGATCAACATGCAGCTCGGCGAAGTCATTGTCGGCGGTGTCGGCGCCGGCTTTTACGGCATCCTGATGTTCGTCGTCCTCGCCGTCTTCGTCGCCGGCCTGATGGTCGGCCGCACGCCCGAATATCTCGGCAAGAAGATAGAGGCCAAGGAGGTCAAGATGGCGATGCTGGCAATCCTGTGCCTGCCGCTGGCGATGCTGATCTTCACGGCCATCGCCGTGGTCCTGCCGGGCGCTGTGGCCTCGATGGCCAATGGCGGCCCGCATGGCTTCACCGAGGTGCTTTATGCCTATACCTCGGCCGCCGCGAACAACGGCTCGGCCTTCGGCGGCCTCACCAGCAACACGCCCTGGTACAACATCACCATCGGCATCGGCATGCTGATGGGCCGCTTCCTGGTCATCATCCCGGCTCTGGCCATCGCCGGCTCGCTGGCCGCCAAGAAGACCGTGCCCGCCTCCGCCGGCACCTTCCCGACCGACGGCACGCTGTTCGTCGGCCTCCTGGTGGGCGTTATCGTCATCGTCGGCGGCCTCACCTTCTTCCCGTCGCTCGCCGTCGGTCCGATCGTCGAGCACCTAGCGATGATTCATGGAGAGACCTTCTGAGGTGACCATGCCCCGCTTCAACGACATACGACGCAACGACCGTCACCCGACCGGTGACGGAGCGCCCGACGACGGAAGGGACGAGAAGCCTCGACCTTTCCCGACGCTTTCAACCTTTCTCGGCATGGCGGCCGCGCTGTTCGTGTTGTGGCTGCTGGCCACCGGCCTGCCGCACCTGTTCCCGAAGACCGAACACCCGGCGCCTTCCAACATAACCGATACCGGAACCCAAAAATGAGCCAGTCCAAATCCGCTGTTATCATGGACGCGCGTATTCTGGTGCCCGCCCTCGGCGGCGCCTTGCGCAAGCTCGATCCGCGCACGCTGGCCAGGAACCCGGTGATGTTCGTCGTCGCGGTCGTCTCAGCTCTCACCACGGTGCTTTTCATCCGCGACCTGATCGCCGGCGGCGGCGATTTCGGTTTCACGCTGCAGATCATCATCTGGCTCTGGTTTACCGTGCTGTTCGCCAATTTCGCCGAGGCCGTCGCCGAAGGCCGCGGCAAGGCGCAGGCGGACTCGCTGCGCAAGGCGCGCACCGAGACCCAGGCCAAGTTGCTCACCAACGGCGAGGACCGCTCGAAGTTCAAGCTGGTTCCCGGCACCAGCCTGAAGGTCGGCGATGTCGTGCTGGTCGAAGCCGGCGACATCATCCCTTCCGACGGTGAGGTGATCGAAGGCGTTGCCTCGGTCAACGAGGCGGCGATCACCGGCGAATCCGCGCCCGTCATCCGCGAATCCGGCGGCGACCGCTCCGCGGTCACCGGCGGCACGCAGGTGCTTTCCGACTGGATCCGCGTGCGCATCTCCGCCGCGTCCGGCCAGACCTTCCTCGACCGTATGATCTCGCTGGTCGAGGGTGCGGAGCGCCAGAAGACGCCGAACGAGATCGCCCTCAACATCCTGCTTGTAGGCATGACGCTGATCTTCGTCCTGGCGACCGCGACCATCCCGAGCTTCGCCGCCTATTCGGGCGGCTATATCCCGGTGACGATCCTCGTCGCGCTGTTCGTGACGCTGATCCCGACCACGATCGGCGCGCTGCTGTCGGCCATCGGCATCGCCGGCATGGACCGCCTTGTGCGCTTCAACGTTCTTGCCATGTCCGGCCGCGCCGTCGAGGCCGCCGGCGACGTCGACACGCTGCTGCTCGACAAGACCGGCACCATCACGCTCGGCAACCGCCAGGCCACCGAGTTCCGCCCGGTCAAGGGCGTCACCGAGCAGGAGCTGGCCGATGCGGCTCAGCTTGCATCGCTGGCCGACGAGACGCCGGAAGGCCGCTCGATCGTCGTGCTGGCCAAGGAGAAATACGCCATCCGCGCCCGCGACATGGCAACCTTGCACGCCACCTTCGTGCCATTCACCGCGCAGACCCGCATGAGCGGCGTCGACATCGATGGCGCGTCGGTGCGCAAGGGCGCGGTTGATGCGGTGCTGGCCCATGTCAACCGGGCGACCGTCGCCGCCCATGGCACGCGTCCGACGACCGAAACGATCCGCGACCTGCAGGCGATCGCCGACGAGATCGCCAAGGCCGGCGGAACGCCGCTGGCGGTCGAGCGCGACGGCCGCCTGCTTGGCGTCGTCCACCTCAAGGACATCGTCAAGGGTGGCATCCGCGAGCGTTTCGCCGAACTGCGCAAGATGGGCATCCGCACGGTGATGATCACCGGCGACAATCCGCTCACCGCCGCGGCAATTGCCGCCGAAGCCGGCGTCGACGACTTCCTCGCCCAGGCGACGCCGGAGAACAAGCTGTCGCTGATCCGCGAGGAGCAGGCCAAGGGCAAGCTGGTCGCGATGTGCGGCGACGGCACCAACGACGCGCCGGCGCTGGCCCAGGCCGATGTCGGCGTCGCCATGAACACCGGCACCGTCGCCGCGCGCGAGGCCGGCAACATGGTCGACCTCGACAGCGATCCCACCAAGCTGATCGAGATTGTCGAGATCGGCAAGGCGCTCCTGATGACGCGCGGCTCGCTGACCACCTTCTCCATCGCCAACGACGTGGCCAAGTACTTCGCCATCATCCCGGCGATGTTCGCGGTCTTCTACGTTGCGCCCCGCCAGTCCACCGGTCCGCTGCAGGCGCTCAACATCATGCATCTGGCGACGCCGCAGAGCGCCATACTGTCGGCCATCATCTTCAACGCGCTGATCATCATCGCGCTGATCCCGCTGTCGCTGAAAGGCGTGAAGTATCGTGCCATCGGCGCCGGCGCGCTGCTCACCCGCAACCTGCTGGTCTATGGCCTCGGCGGCATCATCGTGCCGTTCGTCGGCATCAAGGCGATCGACCTGATCGTCACAGCCCTCGGCCTCGCATAAGGATTTGCCTCGATGTTCAAGCAACTCAGACCCGCTTTGGTCATGATCGTCTTCTTCGCGGTGCTGACCGGTCTCATCTATCCGATCGGCATGACCGGCATCGCCCAGGCGCTGTTTCCGAACCGGGCCAATGGCAGCCTTGTCGAAAAAGACGGCAAGGTCATCGGCTCCAGCCTGATCGGCCAGGCTTTCGCCGGCGACCGCTATTTCCACGGCCGGCCGTCGGCGGCCGGTGAAGGCTACGACGCCGCCGCCTCCGGGGGCTCGAATCTCGGCCCGACCAATCCCAAGCTCATCGAGCGCATCAAGGACGACGCCGAGAAGCTCAAGGCGGAAAACCCGAATGCGCCGGTGCCGATGAACCTCGTCACTACCTCGGGCAGCGGTCTCGATCCCGACATCAGCCCGGACGCTGCCTATTTCCAGGTGTCGCGCGTCGCCCAGGCTCGCGGCGTGGACGAGGCCAAGGTGAAGGTGCTGGTCGACAGCCATGTCAAGGACCGCGAGCTGGGTATTCTCGGCGAGCCGGTGGTCAACGTGCTGGCGCTGAACCTGGCGCTGGACGAGCTGAAGTAATCCGCTGCGCGCCGGGGATCGACACCATCGCCGGCGCAATTCATGATTGGACCTGATGCCGGACGACGGGACCGACCTCGAGAACCGACCCTCCCCCGACGCGCTGCTGGAGCATGCCGAGCGCGAGGGCCGTGGCCGGCTGCGCATTTTCCTCGGCGCCGCGCCCGGCGTCGGCAAGACCTACGAGATGTTGATGGCGGGCCGCGCCCTCCGCGCCGACGGCGTAGACGTCGTGATCGGCATCGTCGAGACGCATGGCCGCAAGGAAACCCAGGCCCTGGTCGATGGCTACGAGGTGATCCCGCGCCGCCTCGTCGATTATCGCGGCCAGACCCTAGACGAGATGGACATCGATGCCATCCTGAAGCGGCGCCCCGCCCTCGTCCTGGTCGACGAGCTTGCCCACACCAACGCGCCGGGCAGCCGGCATCCCAAACGCTATCTCGATGTGCAGGAGATCCTGGCGCAAGGCATCGACGTCTACACCACGCTCAACATCCAGCATGTCGAAAGCCTGAACGACGTCGTCGCCCAGATCACGCGAGTCAGGGTGCGCGAGACGGTTCCCGATTCGATTATCGACGAGGCCGACGACATCGAGATCATCGATCTCACACCCGACGACCTGATCAAGAGGCTGCAGGACGGCAAGGTCTATGTCCCCAACACCGCGCAGCGCGCGATCGAGAATTATTTTTCGCCGGGCAATTTGACGGCGCTTCGCGAGCTGGCGCTGCGCCGCACTGCCCAGCGCGTCGACGAGCAACTGCTCAACCACATGCAATCGCACGCCATTCCGGGGCCGTGGGCGGCCGGCGAGCGGGTTCTCATCTGCGTCGACTCGCAACCTGGCGGAGCGGCCCGCATCCGTTACGCGCGCAGGCTCGCCGACCGGCTGCGCGCGCCCTGGACGGCGCTGCATGTCGACACGCCGCGCCTCGCCGGCCTGTCCGAGGAAGACAAGGACCGCTTGGCCAGGAACCTGCGTCTTGCCGAACAGCTCGGCGCCGAGATCGCCACCATTCCCGGCCAGAACGTCGCCCAGGACATCGTGCGTCACGCAACGGCGAACAACTTCACCCATATCGTCGTCGGCAGGCCGACCCGCTCGCGCTGGCGCGAACTGATCGAGGGCTCGCTCACCTATGATCTGATCCGCAATGCCGGCGACATCAGCGTCCATGTCATTTCGGGCGCCGAGCGAGGCGGTGACACGCCGTCGGCGCGGGTGAAGGCCGCGCCCGAGCAGAAGCCCTTCCAGATCTGGCCCTATTTGTTCTCGACGGCCTATGTCGCCGGCGCGCTCGCCGTCGGCTCGATCCTCGACCGCTTCCTCGACGTCCGCAATCTCGCGAGCGTCCTGCTGCTGGCCGTGCTGACCTCGGCCGTGACCTTCGGGCTCTGGCCAGCGCTCTATGCCTGCTTCCTGAGCGCCCTTGCCTTCAATTTCTTCTTCCTCGAGCCGCGCTACACGCTGACGATCAGGGACCCGGAGAGCATCGTGGCCTTCTCGGTCTTCCTCGTCGTTGCAGTGATCGCCAGCAATCTGACGGCGCGCGTGCAGCGCCAGGCCGTCGCCGCCCGCTCGCGGGCGCGCGCTACCGCGGACATCTATTCCTTTTCCAGGAAGCTCGCCGGCGCAGGCACGCTGGACGACGTCTTATGGGCCACCGCCTTCCAGATCGCTTCGATGCTGAGGGTCCGCGTCGTGCTGCTTTTGCCGGAAAACGGCACCATCACCGTCAAGGCCGGCTATCCGCCGGACGACACCTTGGCCGAGGCCGATATCGCGGCCGCCCGCTGGGCCTGGGAGCACAACCGCGCCGCCGGCCGCGGCGCCGACACCTTGCCCGGGGCAAAACGTCTGTATCTTCCCTTGCGCACCGGACGAACCGCGATCGGCGTCGTCGGCCTCGACAATGATAAGCAGGGTCCGCTGCTGACGCCCGAGCAGCAGCGGCTGCTCGACGCCTTGGCCGATCAGGCTGCGGTCGCCATCGAGCGCGTCCAGCTCGTCGCGGATGTCGACCGCGCCAGGCTTGCGGCTGAAGCCGACCGGCTGCGCTCGGCGCTGCTCACCTCGATCTCGCATGACCTCAAGACGCCGCTTGCAGCGATCATGGGCGCGGCCGGCACCCTGAAGGAATTCGCGCCGGCGCTGCCGGAAAAGGATCGCGCGGAGCTTCTGGCGACGGTCGTCAGCGAGTCCGAGCGGCTGAACCGCTTCATCGCCAATCTGCTCGACATGACCAGGATCGAGTCGGGCGCGATGGAACCGAATTATGGGCTCCACTATGTCGGCGATGTCGTCGGCTCGGCGTTGAACCGGGCGCAGAAGATCACCGCCCAGCACAAAATCGAGACCGACATCCCGGCCGACCTGCCGATGCTGCGGCTCGATCCCGTGCTGTTCGAGCAGGCATTATTCAACCTGCTCGACAATGCCGCCAAATACGCCTTGCCCGGCTCGGCCATCCGGCTGCAGGCCTGGGTCGACAACGGCGCCGTCATCCTGCAGTTGATCGATGAGGGGCCGGGCATCCCGCCTGGCGATCTGGAGCGGATATTCGACACCTTCTACCGCGTGCGCAAGCGCGACCAGGTGCGTGCCGGCACGGGCCTCGGCCTGTCGATCAGCCGCGGCTTCATCGAGGCGATGGGCGGCACGGTCACGGCGGCCAACCGCACCGACCGCCCAGGCGCGATCTTCACCATCCACATGCCGGTGCCGGCTGAGTTGCCGGCGCTCGGCGCACCCCTTACGGATGATGCGGCATGACAAATCAGACCGTCTCCATTCTGGTCGTCGACGACGAGCCGCCAATCCGCAAATTGCTCCGCGTCGGCCTGGGCAGCCAGGGCTATGCGGTCTCCGAAGCGCCGAACGCCAAGGCGGCGATCGAACTCTTGCAGACCGAACGGCCGGACCTGATCCTGCTCGATCTCGGCCTGCCCGGCATGACCGGCCTCGAATTGCTCGGCAAATGGCGCGGCGACGGGCTCGGTGTCCCGGTCGTGATCCTGTCCAGCCGCACCGACGAGGCCGGTATCGTCGCAGCACTTGAGCTCGGCGCCGACGACTACGTGACCAAGCCCTTCGGCATGAACGAGCTGGTCGCGCGCATCCGCGTGGCGCTGCGCCACAAATTCCAGCAACAGGGCGAGAAGCCGGTGTTCCAAACCGGCGACCTTTCCGTCGATCTTGTAAAGCGCATCGTCAAGGTCGAGGACAAGGAAGTGAAGCTGTCACCCAAGGAATACGAGATCCTGCGCATGCTCGTGCAGTATGCCGGCAAGGTGCTGACGCACCAATTCCTGATGAAGCAGATCTGGAACGACTCGACCGACGTCCAGTATCTCAGGGTCTATGTGCGCCAGCTGCGGCAGAAGATCGAGAAGACGCCGGACCAGCCGCGCTACATCATCACCGAGACCGGCGTTGGTTATCGGCTGCGTGAGGTGGACTGACGAGCGATCGACGACCGCCGATCTCAAGGCGCTGTGCCGTGACGGTCAGTCCGCCGACAGGTCTCTTCAAAACGAATCTTTCGCACTGGTGCCTGTGCCTAGAAGGTTGATGCTAGCTTGTCCGCTTGTGGAAGACGGATGGCCCATCAGAATGACTGACATGAGGCGCAAAGCGGCCGATTCGCGTGACCGGTTCTAGCGTGCCGCGAGACGTTTCCTGATCGGTCACGTGGACGATGCCGAGGGGCTTTTAACCTGTGTCCAGATGGGAACAATCGAGTTCCATGGATGGGGAGCACGCATCGAAGACGTCGAGAAGGGTCGAGGTCGAACACAAGGCGGTCGGCCTTCGAGGCGGTCCGGGCTGCCGCATTCCAGTTCCGGGATATACTGAAATCCCTTGGATTGACCACCTTCCCGATGCTGACAGGCGGCAAGGGCGTTGCATGTAATCGCGCCGCTAACGCCGCGAGCCGAATGGCCTGAGGTGAAGGCCTTCGCCTCCGGGCTTGCTCAGGCGGTCGCGCAGAGCGACCCGGCCCACTTTACGGCGGTGATGTCGAAGGCAAAACGCAAGGGGCGGATCTTCGTCGACTATCTGCGCAACCAGCGCGGCGCCACGGCGATCATGCCTTATAGCGCCAGGTCGGGGCCGGGCGCCCCGGTCGCAGCACCTGTCACCTGGGCGGAGATGAAGACGATCGATGCGCCCTCGCATTTCCATGTCGGCGATGCGCCTGAGTTGAAGAAGCGCGCCGCATCGAAGGCCCTCGCGGGCTGGGGCCGGGCCGATCAGTTCCTGCCGGACCTCATGAAGCCATGAGGATCGCCACCTACAACGTCAACGGCGTCAATGGCCGCCTGCCGGTGCTGCTGCGCTGGCTTAAAGAGGCAGCGCCGGACATTGCCTGTCTCCAGGAACTCAAGGCGCCGCAGGAGAAGTTCCCGGAAGGGCCGATCCGCGACCTCGGCTATGACGTGGTCTGGCATGGGCAGAAAAGCTGGAACGGCGTCGCGATCCTGAGCCGGGTCGGCAACATCCACGAAACGCGGCGCGGCCTCCCCGGCGACCCGACGACAGCCATAGCCGCTACATCGAAGCAGCCGTCAAAGGCATCCTGATCGGATGCCTTTATCTTCCGAATGGAAATCCGAAGCCCAGCGCCGCGTTACGGGTCTATCGGCGGCCCGCCTCCTTTCTTGCGCAGCTTGATCGTTGCAGAGCTCAAGCTTGTGCGCTCGGTTTAGAAAAGTGCGCAACATGCTGCTGCGGCTTCCCTGGAAGGCGGTTGTTCCAAGTGACCGAGATACGGAACTCAACTGATCCAGTTCGCCGTCGCGCACGCCCAACGGCAAAGGCGCGTCTCTGGTTGATGTTGGCGACGTACGTGAGCCCTGAGCCCGCGTTGCGATTTGGATGATGCCGCCTCATCGATCTGCGCTGGGGAGCCAACGCAAACCGCGAGAGGAGGGAGCTCTATGCAATGACTGGGAAAAACACGGTGATTGTCGTGCCCGTAGCGGAGCTCTCTTGCTCGACCTTGCCACCTATCTGCCGGGCGAGCGCCTGGATCAATTTCTGTCCCGACCCGCCAGGTCGGGGATTCTGGATGCCTCGACCGTTGTCGGCAACAGTCAGGCGTGCCTCGCCGTAGCCTATTCCGGACTCAAGCTTGACAACGATTCGCCCGCCCTCCGCCCCGAACGCATGCTTGACTGAGTTCATTGCGGCTTCATTCAAGATAAGACCGAGCGGCACCGCGCGTTCAATCGAGAGCTCGACCTCGTCCGCCGCGATCTCGATCGTTGCAATTTCCACCTGCGCCTGAAGCGAAGCGCACAGCGCCCTCAGATAGCCGGCGACGTCCACCGTTCGGAGGTCCTGACCCGGTGCCAGTTGGTCATGAGCAAGCGAAATGGCATTAACTCGGTTAGCCACGTGTTCCAAGGCCCGGTGCACTTCCGACCTGTCAAGGCGCCGCTTCTGGATGGCTATTGAGGCCAGGATGAGCTGAAAGTTGTTCTTTACGCGGTGCTGCATCTCCCGCAGCAGCACCTCCTGTTGTTGCGCCTGTACTAGAGGAGCGGTGGCTTCCACGTTGCTTCGCTCCAAATTGGGCCGCCGCATCGCTGAAGCAATGACGGCGGCGGCAGCCGTCATGAAGTCGACGGTATCTTCGCTGAAGTCGCGGGTGACCGAGGAATCCACCTCCAGCACGCCCCAAGCCGCGCCCTTGATGAGGATCGGCACGTTTGCCAGCGACTTGATGCCGTGCTCTTTCAGCACATCGGAAAAGACGTATTCGCCATCCTGCTCGGCCGCCGCGCCATCGACAATTACCAAAGGCTCGGCTGTTTGATAAGTTCGGCCAGGCGGCGATCGCAGATCCGCCGGAAAAACAGCGTTCCGCAAAGTACCTTCCTTCCACCCGAAGCCGGCCTCCATGAACAGGTCCGCGGTGCGCGGGCGGTAGCGAAGGACCTTTGTATGGTCTATCTCAACGGCCCGGGCTACCTGCACACAGGCCTGATCGAGGAAGCGGCTGAGCGGAGTTTCCTCGCCCGCTAAGCGGCCAAGGTCCACGAGAATGCGGACATGTCGGCGTAACTTGGCTAGGTCGGTGCTGGAGTCCAATGATGAGGTCCTCTCGCAGGGTTGAATACCAACGTGTAAGCCTGCGAATTGCTCCCATCTCGCAGCCGGGGGAGCGAAGCCAGGGAAGCAGACAGGCACAATCCGTCCCCTCAGCATTTGCCGATAACCTTAGCCGCTCAACCAAACGGCGCATCTACAAGGCGTCTTGAACAGCAAATCCGCTGAACTAAACCGCTTGCCGGTCCGTTGGGAGCTAGGCGTCTAGGGTTAGGCAGGGTCCTGCCGCCGCGCAGCGGGCCAGGAGGTCGCGATGCCTGCCCGTCGCAAGGGCCTTCGCCCTAGATGAAGTCGCGCAACGTGTCGCCAGCGTTGGCTTCGCGGGTTAGGAGAACCTGGACCCGGGCAAGCGCCAGAAAACCGGCCTTCCAGCCATGATCTGTAATCGTTGACATCTGCCACTTTATCGCCAGTTCGACCAGGTACGACCCCGAAGTGATCCCCGCTGAATTGCAAGAAGGTTCGCGCCTGCAGAACCGGTGCCGTTCCGTGCGACCGTCGAGGCAATCAGCAACCTTTGTTAGTGGCTTGGCGCTGACCGCACCGTGATTCACGGACCTTTCGATGAAACGAGTTCCCTCGTCGCCGGCCATTGGTTTGAACGCCAAGGACATGGCGGATGCCGTTGCCTAGGGTGAAGCGGTGACCCGAACCCAATGCCAGGCTATAGCGAGATCCAGATCCACTCCCATCGACAGGGTCGCCTGAATAACAGATACCTTTCTGCTGCTGTCCCACTGTCAGACGGACCCAGCAGAACCTAATTCACCCCGCCCTGTTTCGGGTTGAGCGACCGAAGAGGACAAATATGAGATCAAAATCATCGCGAGACATGCCAGGTACCAAACCCGGGAACGACAAAGAGCGGGATACCTGGGAAGCGGAGGCCAAGACACCCGACAACACCAATGACTGGGACCGCGACTAATCCACGGTGATGGTGAAAGCGCCGGGATATGGCCCGAGCAGGGCACGGACTCAAAATAGCCAAAGACGGCCACAGCACACTGGCAGCGTGGGAAGGCGTTGTTTGCCCGCTTTGAGGCCTCATAGCTCGCGGGCTAGACTACCTCCATGATTTTGAGACTGACGTTTCTTGGCACGTCGGCCAGCGTACCCTCTGCCGAGCGAAATCACCCTGCCCTGCTTGTCGAGGCCGGAGGCCACCGGATTCTAGTCGACTGCGGGGAAGGCACTCAACGCCAGCTGCTGCGCAGCGGCGCCGGCTTCAGGCGGCTTCATCGCCTACTGCTCACCCATGCCCATTTCGACCATATCCTTGGGATCCCCGGCCTGTTCTCGACACTCCGGTTGCGGCAAAGCGACGATCTCCTGACCGTCCATGGAGGCTCGGACACCCTCGATGTCGTTGTCCGCATGCTCGCTGGTCTGTGGGGTGAAGGACGAGCGCCGATCCCACTAACGCTTGAGCCGCTGACGCCCGGCCGGTTTTTCGACGCGGACGAATTCGTGATCGACTGCTTTCAGGTTCGTCACCGCGACACAGATAGCTATGGCTTCGTGCTCGAGACACCACCGCGCCGCCACCTTCGCGCCGACTACCTCACGTCTCTAGGTGTGCCAGAGGGTCCAATCAGGAAGGAACTGGTGGAGGGCCGGTCCATCACCCTCGTCGATGGCCGAACAGTTGCTTCCGAAGACGTGATGGGCCCGCTGGACCCAGGCAAGAAGCTGGTCATCATCGGCGATACGGAGTCGACCGATGATCTCGCGGAACATGTCCGCGGCGCCGATCTTCTGGTGATCGAGGCCACCTTCTTGGAACGAGATGCGGCCATGGCGCGCGACTATGGTCATCTCACGGCTGCGCAGGCAGCATCTCTGGCAGCGACGAGCAACGTGAAGCAACTCATTCTTACGCATATCTCCGGCCGCTATGCCGCCGAAGAAATTCTCGCGGAAGCCGCGCGAGCATTTCCGAACAGCCGTATTGCGGCCGATCTCGATGTGCTCACCATATAGCGGCCGTCAATGACATTCAGGATAGGCATCATCTCTGACACGCACGGCCTGCTGAGGCCTGAGGCGGAACGACGCCTGGCCGGGGTAAACCACATCATCCATGGCGGCGACATCGGCAGTCCTGAAATCATCACCGCCCTTCAGCAGATCGCGCCGGTTACCGCCATCAGAGGAAACGTCGACACAGCTGAGTGGGCTGCGACCTACGCCGATACGGCGTTGGTGCGGCTGGCAGGCCGAACATTCTACGTCCGCCATGATTTGAAAACACTGCAGCTCTCACCAGCAGCACTCGGTATCGACATGGTCGTGTCGGGCCACTCCCATGTGCCGAAACTCAAAATCGTTGGCGGTGTGCTCTACCTTAATCCGGGCAGTGCCGGTCACCGTCGTTTCAAGTTGCCGATCACGCTTGCGACGGTTGATATCACGCCTGACGGTCTACAGCCGGCCATTCACGATCTAAGTAGCGGCTAAAAAGCCGGCTCAACGCATTCGCATGCCAATTGGGTACTCGAAACCGGGTCTCAACGCCCTCCCGAGTAACCGAAGGGCTGTCCGTTTCGCGACTTCCCGTCCCTTGGGCCAACGGCAGCAACGGCAGCTCAGGAGGGAGTGCAGTCAGCCCAAACGTCCGTGGCCTCCTCACGCGATGCCTCCCAAACTGCCCGAAAACCGAACCCCCTTTCCGGCGTTAAAAACGCCTGTAACTCAGGCTGAGGCGCGACCCGGAAAGTTCGAAAAGCTTCCAAGAACCTCAGTCGGCGGCCAATTGTAGAACTGCCTGTCGACCCGTTTATCGGGGACCTTCGTACGCCTGCCGGCGCTCGATACTCTTCACGAAAGCGGAATGGCGGCTTGTTGATTCAGTTGAACTCTACACGGGGGCCCGCCGCACCTCGATTAGCCGTCATCAGCGGTTGAACGGAAAAGAAACCATTCAGCATCAAACTACTGCTTTTCGACGCACCTTTTCGGAACGTCGGAACGAGCGTTTGTCGCGCCGACAACGATGTCCCACTGGTGAACCGGTTCCATGAAGAGTCTGACAATACGCCACCGCATCCTGGTCAGTTTCGCTGTCGTTCTGGTGGTCATGTCGGTGATAGCCGTCATCGCGTACGCTTGGTTTCTTCAGACGCAGCAGGAGGCGACTGAGGTCGAGAAGGGCATCCTCCCAGACGTCTATCACAGCACCGAAATCATGATGGGCCAGATGACGGCCCATAGCCTGCTTCAGGAATATGCGCTTCAGGACAGCCCGTCGGATAGACGCGCGCTTGAAAGCATGATCGCGACCAATCGCGCCCAAGTGCAGCGGCAGATGGACGACTATGAAGCAACAATCGTATCCGATATCGACAAGCAGAATTATGCGGTCGTCAAGGAACTCGCTAACCAATTTCGTCTGGCTGAAACGGCTGTGCTGGACACAAGCCGGACTGCCTTGTCGAAAGGCGAAACTCCCAATGAAGGCCCGGCCATCAAGAACACCGTAGAGCCCATCTTTCTGAAATTGCAGTCTGCTCTGCAGGCCATGGTCGAGGATCACAGAGGCGAGGCAACCAGCGCGACGCAACGGATCAGCTCGATCGTTAAAACGGCGGAAGTCGGTTTGAGCGTTGGCCTGTTGATAGCCCTCGGGCTAGCACTTCTTTTGGGTTACCAGCTGTTTCGCGCCATCACAGGTCCGCTCACCCGGCTGGTCGACGCGGTTCAGTTGATGCGGCAAGGCGACTTCAGCGAACGCCTCGAACTGAGGCGCCGTGACGAATTCAGCGTGCTGGCCGACGGCTTCAACGCAATGGCGGACGATCTCACCACCCTCATTGGTCAGGTCCAAAGGTCCAGCATACAAGTCGGCACGTCGATCACGGAGATCGCCGCCACCTCCAAGCAACAGCAGGCAACCGCGACTGAAATCGCAGCGACTACCACAGAAATCCGCGCGACTGCCAAGGAAATCTCCGCTACGTCGAACGAGCTGGCGCGCACAATGAACGATGTCTCGACAGTTGCCGATCAGACGGCCGCCGTCGCGGGCGGAGGGCAAGCTGGGTTGACTCGCATGGAAGAAACCATGCACCAGGTCATGGAAGCGGCCGGCGCAATCAATTCCAAACTCGCAATTCTGAGCGAGAAGGCCGGCAGTATCAACCAGGTGGTGACGACCATCACCAAAGTCGCCGATCAGACGAACCTATTGTCGCTCAATGCTTCCATCGAGGCGGAGAAGGCAGGTCAGTATGGCCGGGGCTTTGCTGTGGTGGCAACCGAAATCCGAAGGCTCGCCGACCAGACGGCCGTCTCCACCTACGATATTGAGCAAATGGTCAAGGACATCCAGTCGGCTGTGGCGGCTGGGGTGATGGGCATGGACAAGTTCTCCGAGCAGGTCCGCCGGGGCATGCAGGAAATTCAGCAGGTCGGCGGGCAGCTCTTCGAAATCATCCAGCAGGTTCAAGGCCTGGTGCCCCGATTCGAAGTCGCCAACGAAGGCATGCAGGCTCAGGCGACCGGCGCGGGGCAAATCAGCGACACGCTGACCCAGCTCAGCGAGGCAGCTCAGCAAACTGTCGAATCTCTCCAGCAGTCAACGCTCGCGATCGACGAGCTCAATCAAGTGTCGAGCGGGCTGCGGAGCAGCATTGCAAGGTTCAAGCTGAGGGCATAGCGACCTGGCGGCCGGAGGTGACAATGCTATTCCTCTCCTTCAGCATGGGTACGGATCGCTACTTGATCGATGTCCATCAGATTGAGGAGGTGTTGCCCCGTATCCGGGTCAAGGTGCTGCCGGGTGCGCCAGCCGGTGTGGTCGGACTGGTCAGCTATGACGGAATACCCGTCCCGTTGATCGATGTTACTCTTCTAGCACTTGGCCGCCCCTCGGAGGCGCGGTTGAGTACCCGCATCATGATAACGCGCTATCCGTCAGAAAATGGTGAGCAACGCTTGCTTGGGCTGATAGCGGAGCGGGTGACGGATACGCTTGAGCGAGACCCAGCCGATTTCACGCCGTTCGGACTGGAGCCGGGATCGCCGCCCTATCTTGGTCCGGTGGCTTCGGATGGCCCGGAGATCATCCAGTGGGTCAAAGTGGAAACACTGCTTTCAGAAGAGATTGGTAGCGCTTTGCTCCGCCAGGCCGAGATGGGTGGTTGATGATCGGCGCAGTCG
Source organism: Mesorhizobium sp. B2-8-9 (assembly GCF_006439475.1). Classification (NCBI taxonomy): domain Bacteria; kingdom Pseudomonadati; phylum Pseudomonadota; class Alphaproteobacteria; order Hyphomicrobiales; family Phyllobacteriaceae; genus Mesorhizobium; species Mesorhizobium sp. B2-8-9. Next base: position 54,517 of record NZ_VFTQ01000030.1, read on the forward strand.
AAAAGCTCCTGACCGAAACCATCGGACTGGACGCTGCCAGCGTTGGCCAGACAGTGATCCGCCAAGCGGTCAAGGACCGGATGGCAGCATGTAGGATAATCGACGCACAGGCTTATTGGGAACATCTGACCAGTTCCGCGCAGGAACTGCAGGAGCTGGTCAATGCGGTGGTGATCCCTGAGACGTGGTTCTTCCGCGACCGGGAAGCGTTCACGATGCTGGCGCGGCATGCGCGCGAGAACAAGCGTACGCTGCCGATAAAGGTCCTGAGCCTGCCATGTTCAACCGGCGAAGAGGCGTATTCGGTAGCCATGGCCATGTTCGATGGCGGCTTTGCGGCGCACGAGTTCAAGATCGATGCTGTGGACGTCAGCACCCGCAATGTCGCGATCGCTGAACGTGCCGTCTATGGGCGCAATTCGTTTCGCGGCAGCAATCTCGAATTCAAGGATCGCTATTTTGAAACGACCGAGGGCGGGTTGCGGCCTAATGCTGCGGTGCTGAAACAGGTTCGGTTCAGGGTCGGAAACCTGTTCGATCCCCGCGCGTCTTTCGGGCAAGAGGCCTATGACATCCTGCTTTGCCGCAATTTGCTGATCTATTTCAATCGCGCGCTGCAGGATCGCGCATTGACCTGCCTGAAGGACCTGTTGGCCAAGGACGGACTTCTTCTGGTCGGCCCGGCGGAGGGCGCTCTACCGAGGCTGCATGGCTTCATTTCCGCTGAATGGCCATTGGCCTTCGCCTTCCTAAGGTCGGAGCACGTGAACACCATGGCGCCGAAACCGGCCGCCATTCCGCTGCGGACACCGGTCCCGAAGGTCAACAGGAGCAGCTCAGCCCTGACCCGACCGAAGATCGGCAAGGAAGGCCGCCCGCAGCCTCCGGCCAAGCCGGTGGATCGGATCTCGGAAAGCCTCATCGAGGTCGAACGGATCGCCAATGCGGGACGGGTAAAGGAGGCGCAGGAAGTTGCCCTGGCACATCTCAAGGCGTTCGGTCCTTCGGCGGATATTTTCTACTTGCTGGGCTTGGTTCAGGATGCCGACGGTGCTGCATCAGAAGCAGCGCGAAGCTATCGCAGAGCGCTCTATCTCGCGCCAAATCATAGGGAAGCTCTCGTTCATCTGGCTTTGCTGCTTCGCAAACAAGGCGACCGTAGCGGCGCCGAGGCATTGGTCGGCCGACTGGATCGGGCTCAGAAAAGGAGCGGCACCTGATGTCGACTTCGACGGGGATCGCCCAGCCCGTGGCGGAAATCAAAATCGACGACTGCTGGCGGCAGATCGGGGTGCGGGGTGACCGGTCATGCGCGCTACTGGATCAGCATCTCCACTGCCGCAATTGCCCGGCCTATAAGAAGATCGCACGGAGCCTCCTCGACCGTGCGACGCCCTCAGCCTATCCTACCGGATGGCCTGACAAACCTAGTCGCGCCGAGCTCGATTCCGCTGACGAGGAGGCGCTTCAGACGGCCGTCCTTTTCCGCCTTGGGGAGGAATGGCTGGCGCTGCCAGTTGCCATTTTTCATGAGGTGGCTGAATCACGCCGCGTTCATTCGCTTCCACACCGCAGGAACGGCGCGGTGCTCGGCATTGCCAATGTACGCGGTGAATTGCTGATCTGCGTGTCGCTCTCTGAATTGCTCGGCATTGACGAGCGCAAGGAGGCAGAACAAGGCAAACGAGCCAAGGCTTTTCGCCGCCTGGTCGTGGTAGGCGAGTTAGACAAGCGGGTTGCTTTCACGGTCGACGAAATCCACGGCCTGCATCGCTACCGGGAACACGACACGCTGGCGGTGCCGGCCACGATCGGCAAGGCGCTGTCAGCCGCCACGGTTGCCGTGCTGCCTTGGCGGGGACGAGCCGTCGGCTGCCTCGACCCGGGACAATTGCTGACGATGCTGGATCGGAGCATCGCATGACAGACGAGGACTTCAGCCAGGTTTCGATGCTGAGCCTCTTCCAGGCCGAGCTGTCGACGCAGTCGCAGGCTCTGACCTCCGGCCTTCTGGCGTTGGAACGCGATCCTGTCGCCGCCGACGCATTGGAAGCATGCATGCGGGCAGCGCATTCTCTGAAAGGAGCTGCCCGCATCATCGACCTGATGCCCGGCGTCAAAGTTGCAAATGCGATGGAAGATTGCCTGGTCGCCGCGCAACGTGGTCAACTCAGGGTGCGCCGAGAGCATATCGATGCGCTCTTGCAAAGCACCGACCTTCTGAAATTGATCGCATCGGAGCCATCGAGCGAAAGCGCCATCCATCAAGTTGAAGCCTTGCTCGCGACGTTCGAGAAACTATCCGTCCCACTCGCCGCCCACTTGCCCCACGGTTCAGAAGCTGATTTCGAAGATCCCGCCCTAGCGGATCGGGTGACGAGCTCGGCGAACCTGCTTACAGGTGTGGACTCGCAAACCCAAGGAAGCGACGGCTCCGACAGAATGGTTCGGGTGACGGCAACCAGTCTGAACCGATTGCTCGGACTGGCCGGCGAGTCGTTGATGGAAGCGCGACGGCTTAGGCCATTCGCCGATGGGCTGCTGCGGCTGAAGCGGCTTCAATCGGACCTCGCAGGTTCGTTCGACGACCTTCGTGCCGTGCTGCCGCCCGGCTCGAAGGACGACGTAGTAGTGGAGGCGCTGGCTGAAGCGCAGCGAAAACTTCGGCTGAGCCAGGCGTTCCTGACGGAACGTCTCGACGAGCTGGATTCAGTCGACCGAAAAGCCACCGATCTTGCCAACAGATTGTACGACGAGACGTTGGCGAGTCGAATGCGGCCGTTCGACGATGGCGTGCGGCACTATGCGAGAATGGTCCGGGACCTCGGTCGTACCCTCGGCAAGCGGGTGCGGCTGGAGATCGTAGGCGGTTCAACCGGCATAGACCGCGACATCCTGGAGCAACTCGATGCGCCTTTGGGGCACCTCCTGCGCAACGCCGTCGACCATGGGCTTGAACCGCCCGAGGACCGCCTCGCGGCGGGGAAATCGGAAGAGGGTCTCATCAGGCTCGAAGCGAGGCACAATGCCGGCCTGCTGCAGATAGCCGTGGTGGACGATGGCAAGGGGATCGACTTGGCAGAGCTGCGCAACACGATCGTCGCACGGCAGCTTGCAACCAAGGAAAGCGCAGAAACACTCAGCGAAGCGGAATTGCTCGCCTTCTTGTTTCTGCCAGGTTTTTCAATGAAAGCGAACCTTACCGACGTCTCCGGCCGGGGTGTGGGGCTCGACGCCGTGCAGGCAATGACCAAGGAAGTTCGCGGTATCATCAGCGTCTCCTCCGAATTTGGGCACGGAACACGTTTTCAACTGCAATTGCCGCTGACGTTGTCGGTCCTGCGCACGCTACTCGTCGACGTCGATGGGGAGCCCTATGCATTTCCGCTCGCCGGCATTTCCAAAACGCTGAAATTGCAGCGAACACAGATAAACCTCCTGCAGGGTAGGCCGCATTTTCATTTAAACGACCGACAGATCGGGTTAGTCACGGCACGCGAGGTGCTGAACCGTGACGAGCCCGCATCGGAGCCGGACGATCTGTCGGTCGTCGTCATTGATGCCGGTCAGGGCGAAGCATATGGACTGATTGTCGATCGTTTCCTCGGTGAACGCGAGTTGGTGATCCGGCCTCTCGACCCACGTTTTGCCAAGATCAAGGACATCAGCGCGGCGGCCCTCATGGAGGACGGATCGCCTGTCCTGATCTTCGACGTCGACGATCTGATCCGTTCGGTCGTGAAGCTGGCCTCATCCGGCGGGTTGCGAACCATTCACCGCGCCGCAGGCGGTCCCGAAACCGGCAGGCGCAAGCGCGTGCTGGTGATTGACGATTCACTTACCGTGCGCGAACTCCAGCGCAAGATGTTAGGCAATCACGGCTATGAGGTCGAAGTGGCGGTCGACGGCATGGACGGGTGGAATGCCGTTCGCTCCGGCCATTTCGATCTTGTCGTCACCGACATCGACATGCCTCGCATGGACGGCATCGAGCTGGTGAGGTTGATCCGAAAGGATGCTCATCTCCAGAACACGCCGATCATGATCGTTTCGTACAAGGATCGGGAGGAAGATCGGTCCCGCGGCCTTGACGCCGGTGCGGACTATTATCTGACCAAGGGCAGCTTTCAGGACGAGGCGCTGATCCATGCCGTCGTGGATATGATTGGCGAGGCGACGCGATGAGATCGAAACCGCAAACCAACCGATGAGAATCGGCATCGTCAACGATATGCCGATGGCGGTCGAGCTGCTGCGTCGGCTGGTTGGGTCTTCCCGCGAACATCAGGTCGCGTGGACGGCGACCAATGGGCGCGAGGCGGTCGAGGCTTGCAGGCGTGACCTGCCGGATTTGATACTCATGGACTTAGCAATGCCAGAGATGGATGGCGTGGAAGCAACCCGCAGAATCATGGCAGAAACCCCGTGCTCGATCCTGCTGGTGACGGCCAGTATCGAAGCCAACGTCGCCGGGGTCTACGAAGCAATGGGCCATGGCGCGCTCGACGCGGTCGATCTTCCGTCAGTGGGCATCGAAGGTAACGCGTCGTCGCAATCGGCGCGGCTTCTGACCAACAAGATAGCAACGATCGCCAGGCTGGTCCGTGACGCGCCGTCCAAAGCAAACGGGCGGATGTCGGTTGCGGGCGACCCTTCTCCCAGACGCTTGGTTGCGATCGGTGCCTCCGCGGGCGGGCCGGCTGCCGTTGCCGCGGTGCTCAGCTCATTTCCCATTGATTTCGGCGGCGCAATCGTGCTGGTCCAGCATCTGGATGCTCAGTTCATTCCAGGACTTGCGGATTGGCTGGGGCAACATACCCCGCTTCCGATCCGTGCAGCGCAGGAAAAGGACAGGCCTCAGGCGGGAACCGTTCTCGTCGCCAGTTCGGAGGATCATCTGGTGTTCAAGTCAGCGGAGCAACTTGGCTACACGACCAGCCCCAAGGACAACGTCTATCGGCCGTCTGTGGATGTGTTTTTCGAAAGCGCGGCGCAATGGTGGCCGGGCTCGGCGATTGGCGTCCTGCTTACCGGCATGGGTCGAGATGGTGCGCGCGGGCTGAAACAGCTCCGCCTCAAGGGGCATCTGACGATCGCGCAGGATGAAGCGACGAGTGCCGTCTATGGCATGCCGAAGGCTGCCGCTGCGATCGGTGCGGCCGTCGATATTCTCCCCTTGAGTGCGATCGGCCCACGCATAGTCAAAGCGTGCGAGCGCTCAACGTGAAAGGGCTCGTCTTATGACTCAAGAACCAGAGCTGGTGGCGCCGCTGGCAGATAATTATTCATCGATGGTTCTGCTTATCGATGATCAGGTCATGGTTTGCGAGGCGGTCAGACGCGCCTTGGCCAACGAGCCCGATATCGCCCTGCACTTCTGCACCGACCCGCTGAAAGCGATGGCCGTCGCAGATGAGGTTAAGCCAACCGTCATCTTGCAGGACCTGGTCATGCCCGGCGTCGATGGGCTGCATCTGGTGAAAGAATATAGAAAGCATTCCTCGACACACGCGGTTCCAGTCATTGTGCTGTCTAGCAAGGAAGATCCCGCCACCAAGGGCGAAGCCTTCGCTGCTGGAGCCAACGACTATCTCGTCAAGCTGCCGGATCGCATTGAGCTGATTGCGCGAATTCGGTATCACACGCGCGCCTATCTGGATCACGTGCAGAGAGACGCAGCCTACCGCGCACTGAGAGAAAGCCAGCGACAACTGATCAGCGCAAACCTCGAGCTTGAGCGCCTGACACGGATCGATGGCCTGACTGGTCTCGGCAACAGGCGTTATTTCGACGAATATCTGGCGGCTGAGTGGAAACGCGCTTTTCGCGTGCAGTCCCCATTGTCGCTGTTGATGATCGATGCCGACAACTTCAAGCGATATAACGATTCCTACGGCCATATGGCCGGCGATGAAGTGCTCAAGAAAATCGCCAGGGTGATCGAGAGCAGTTCCGGCCGCTCCACCGATCTCGCCGCACGCTACGGAGGCGAAGAGTTCGTCATCGTACTCGTCGACACTCCGCTGGAGCAATCGAGCAGCATCGCCGAGCGGCTCGTCCAGAGCGTGCGGGACTTGAACATACCGCACGGCGCGGGTCGCGTGACCATCAGCGTTGGCGTAGCGTCAACAGTGCCCAACGAGAACGAGACGCCAAGCGATTTCGTCAATGCCGCCGATTTGGCACTCTTCCGCTCTAAGTCGGAAGGACGAGATCGTGTGGCGCTTCACGTCCCCCGCAACTAGGCGTTTTGCGCCGTCGGTAGCAAGAGCCGGATAGGCGGTTCAACCCAACGCAACCCCCGCTATACGGGGAAGGCGTGCCACCCTTTCGCTGCCCCGGCGTTAGAGCGTGATTGGTGCACTGGAGGTTCTCATCATCGCGGCCGGCGGTTCGGCGTTCGTGGCAGTAGATCACCTTGATGAAGCCGCAGTGCATGCAGGAGCGATCCGGGCCGAGCCGCTCCACCAACTCGGCAATGTTCAGGACCGCGGTTCGCTTGCAGGTGAGGCAGTAGACTGATAGGCCGGTGCCGGATACCAGCTCCTTGCCGAGAGTGTCTTCCAAAGCAGGTTGTGCGGCGTCGCCTCGCCGCGAGTGTCGATCTTCTCATGCGCGCACCAACCAATCGTGTAGGTAGTTAGTCCACGAACGGCGCAAGCAGAAGCTGCGCGAACTTACAAAAAGCGGAAGCGCGCGGCTCTTGTTGGCCGTTCCCTTAGGTAACCTGATTGGACAACAACGCTCGCGCCTCTACCCCTAAGACAGGTCGCCTCCCCGCTGGCTGCCGCGTTCCAAGGAATACGCGCGGGTGAACTCGGCCCCGAGAAGAAATATCAATGACGAGTAATAGATCCAAAGCAGCACAACGATCACGGCACTGGCCGCACCGAAGGAAGACGCCACGGCGCTGCTGCCGATGTAAAGGCCGATCAAGCTCTTGCCGATCGTGAACAGGGCAGAGGTAACAAATGCCCCAAACCAGACGTCGCGCCATTGCAAGTCTCTGTCTGGCAGCACCTTATAGATCGCCGCGAATAGCAGGGCGATCAGCAGGAAGGATATCAGAATATTCAACCCTTCAACGATCGCTGATCCGAACGGGAGCACTTGGTTGATTGTGGCACTGAGAGCGCTAATAGCCGCGCTCGCGGCGAGCGAGACAACCAGCAAGAAACCGAGTGCCACGACCAGTCCCAAGCTGGCCGTCCTTGCCCGGATCAGGCGGGTGATCGAGCTTCCTTCGGGTTTCGCCTTCCAAATGACATTCAATGCCGATTGCATTTCGCCAAAAACCCCGGATGCCGTAAGAAGCAATGCCAACAGGCCGCCCACAGTCGCTATTATTCCCGACTTCTGATTTGAGGCGCTTTTCAGCGCGCTTTGTAACACCTCCGCACTTTGGGAACCCATGAGCCCGGAAAGCTGACCGGCTATTGCATCGCGTGCCGCATCATGTCCGAACACCAAGCCCGCCACGGCGACAACCAGCAGCAATACGGGTCCAAGCGACGTGACCGCAAAAAAAGCCATGGCTGCGCCGTGACTGAGGGCGCTGTCGGCGATAAACCCTGCCACGCTCGCCTTCGCAATCCGCCACAGCTCAGGCACGGCCTGCCTCGCGATCGGCCCCCGGTTCCCGGAGCAAGTCAACCTTCCACAAGACAAAGGTCATGCTTGCTCCTCCAGAATCAGGACCGCTTGGGCTTTGGCTCGCCCCCACCGCTGGGCTTCTGTGGAGAGTCAGAGTTTGCTTCTTCAGACTGCGTAGAGTTCGCCAGTTGTTCGCGCACTGCATCCTCCGTCCTTTCGGCGGCGGACTTGACGACTTCGCCTACTCTGTCTGCCAACGTGCCTTCCTTCGAGGCCTGTCTCCCGGCCTCCTCGGTGGCTGCCTGGTAAGCTTCGGCTGCGACCTGGGTCGCGGCATCAACACCCTTGTCGAGCGTGGTTTTGGCTTCCCTCCGAAGCTTCTCTCGATATTCGCCCAGTTGGTCGTCCTCGACTTGTGTGTGAGGCAGCATGGCGCCAATTGCAGCCCCGAGGGCGAGACCAACGGCCGCAACGGCCAACGGCTGATCCTGCAAAAGCTCCTGCGCAGAGCGACTGGCCCTCGTAGCCATATCGGCTGTGGCTTCTGCCGAGTTGGTGATGGTCTCCGACGCGCTGTTTGCCAGTCCCGAGACAGTTTCGGCTGCCCCGCTGGCCATCTCGGATAAACTATCCCTTGCCCCGCTTACCATTCCCGACACAGTTCCAATTGCATCGCCGGCAGTATCGTCTGCATAGCTGGCGGCACCGGAAGCCATAGCCTCCAACCCGGACGTGCCGAGATGTTGGCCAGTTCCCCGGCGAGAGTAGCTGGGAGTTGTTTGGGAAGCGCCGCTGCCGAGCATCAGCCAGGCTAAACCGGCGCCTATCACCGTCAGTGGCAGAGGATTGTCCCGCACCTGGGCCTTCAGGTTCTGGAGCATGTCGGAGCCAATACCAGCCCTGAAAATCCCCGTGAACTCATCGAAGAGCTGGCCAGGCGTCATCCTGTCGCGAATAGAGTCTGCGGTCGCCGCCACCCGTGCGCGCGTGGCCTCGGCCTCCCGTTCGAGCTCGGCTGCGGATTTCTCGGTCATTTCGCTTGATCCTTGATCAGGTTGGCGTCGCGCTTCAATTGCTCCTGCGTACGGTCGGGCGCCAGTGCGGAGGGCGACATGCTTGCCATGCCGGTCCGCAACAGGATGACACCCAGGACGGCAACGACCACGCCCACGAGCAAGGCCGACCAGCCTGCCTCCAGCCCGAGGCGGGTCAGGGCGATGACGAGCGCCTGCAAAAGCACTATTAATGCAGCGAGCAGACAAATCGCGCCGCCCAAAACTTCAAGGGCACCAGCTCCGGCTTTTGCCGCATTCTCTGATAACTCTGCGCGCAATAGTCGCGCCTCCGTCTGCACCAGCGTGGTAACCTGCTGCGCAAGATCGGCTACCAGAGTCCCGAGGCTTTGGTTGTCTTGAGTGCTCATTTCTTTAACTCCGCTGCGATCCTGGAGCGTCAACGCCTACTCCCAGATCACGTCATCCCTGGCTCGCTCAGTCGTCCCGCTCATTTCGTTCCCCGGCTCCCCGGCGCGCTGCCCCGAGGGTGCGTTTGAGGCGGCGAAGCCTTCATGAACCTTCCGAGCGCCAATCCCGCCAGCACCGAACCTGCGATCAGAATGCCGGGATTTTGGTGGCCGAAGTTCTGGACGTCCTCAAGCACCTCGCCAAAGGGTTTCTCCTTCAAGGAGGAGGACAGCCTTTCCAGTCCGTCTGCCGCATCCCGCATGAAATTCGAGGCGGACTTCTGGTCGCCGTTGGCCAGATGGTCGCTTGCCGCACGCAGAGCACCGCCGAATGCCGCCAAGCTGGAGCCTAAGTCCCGCTGCGTTTCCTGGGCCCTTTCGGACAGAGCCTCTTGTACTTCGGACGTATAGTCGGCTGCCCTGCGAGCGACCTCTTCGCGGGCATCGTTGAGCGCCTCGCCCGCGCTTTGCGTCTCATTCTTCACTCGATCGGATACTTCGTTCTTCGCCTTGGCGAAGTCGGTCGGCTTGCGATCCTGATCTTTCTCGCTCTGCATGACATCCTCCTAATGAAAGCCGAGGAAGGAGAGCACGGCGAGCACGACGACGATAAGACCTATCAGATAGATGACACTGTTCATGGCAGTGGTTCCTTGCTTTCCGTTCAAACGGCCTGCGCAATTCTATGTTCCTGCTGATAGGAGATTTGGTGTGGAATCTCTTGCGGCGATGAAAACGCAGTTGCGTGAGCTGCAACCGGGTGGCGAACGACGGCACGTGAGGCCGACCAATGGGCGAAACCATTCTCCCGTAGAAGAACGCCCCAAGCTCGCAGTTGCCGTATTTGACAGGAACGAGGACGGTGATCTTCGGCTTGTCCTTGGGCCGGCCGAGCAGCAATCAGAGGCGCGGGCCGTACGGACCGCAAAGCGTTGGCGGCCCAGCACGCCAGTGCCATCGCGCGGTCTCGTGAAGCTAACCCATCCATAGGCGAGTGCGGTGAACCCACGACGTTGTCCGTAGGTCGCGATGTCCCGGGCAGGCGCTAAGGGAGTAGCGTTCCCTCTTCTTTGGCAGCCTCCAGGAACGCCCGGCGGACCACATCAGGTTTGACCTGGTCGACCATCGCATCCATGCAGAGCTGCACCGCGCTGTGCCACTTGGGGCCGCGCTTGGTCCATTTCAGGAGTTGCTCTGCGGCGCCTTCCACGCTGTTGCACTGGTATGCAACCCCGAGCCGGCCGGTTCTAACTGAGACCGGCGGCGAGAACCAATGGAGCGACATTCATATATAAGCGATGTCTGAATTAACGGTTCCGTGGCGTAATGCTGGGCCTAGGGCGACGACAAAAAGCCCGTTACGCTGGGAGCAACGGGCTTTCTGACTGGCCGCAGACTTGAGAGTGTCATACCGCCTCGCGGCTGGTTCGCACTTCCTCCCGGTGGTGCAATTACCGACGAGCGATCAGCAGGCAAAGCTGGCGCAGATCGCGGTCGTAGGTCTCCTGGCTGCCAAGCACGTCCGCGCAACGCTTCTTCATCCGAGCCAACTGAGTACCCGACATATTATTGACTGCACTGGCCAACTTGGGACTCGTCGGGCTGGTAGGGCTCGTCAGACTGGTTGGACTGGTTCTAACCCCGAACCCCGCCGCGGTGCCATTGCCGATGCCAACGCCGTCTCCGGCGCCGAGCCCACTGATGTCTCCTACTGTGGCGTCCAGACCAGCGGTGACGCCGTTGGTCGCGCCCATAGTCGCGCCAGTGCCGGCCTTTAGGGTATTGGGACCGCCCACTGTTGCACCCAGTCCTGCCGCGATCCCATCCGAACCACCGACCGTTGTAGCAGCTCCGGCCCTCAAGGTGTTGGGACCGCCCAGCTTTGCGCCAACTCTGGCCTTCAATACACTAGGCCCGCCCACCGTCGCACCGAGGCCGGCGTCGATCCCATTTGCGCCGCCGGCCGATGCTCCGAGACCGGCGCTGACACCGCTCGCTCCGCCAACGGAAGCCCCGAGCCCCGCGTTGATGCCGCCAGAGCCGCCGACCGAAGCGCCAACGCCAGCATTGACGCCGCCGTTCCCGTCAACAGACGCGCCGGCCCCGACCCCAATCCCGGCAGCATTAGCCGGCATGCATGTTAACGCAATAATCGCACCACCGGCCAAAGCTTTGGCAGTTCTCGCGAAGATACTGGCCATGACACTCTCCTGTGGTTGCCTTACTAATCGCAACAAGCTCTTTTGCCCGTTACTCACATTAGTACGCTCTAAGGTGCCGAGAGTTTCCCGATCGCACGATGCTCCGCGTGACATAGTTGCTGGCCGGTATGAAATACGGTTTGTATTTTAAATAAATTCTATTGTCGGCAATTGCCGGAGCAACTCACACAGCTCCGTTGGCGTTCGGTCGCTATCGCTTCATTGCACAATTTCGGGAACCTCTCAGCTTGATTTCCCGCGAGCCGATGGTTGACGAACCAGATCACTTGACGGAAATGCAAGGATTTACCAGCCCGATGTAAGGGTGACATATCCTACCCCTGGGCGCTTGGTTCAGCCATAGTGGAGACGCGGTTTCGGCACCGTCCCTGTGAATTGGACGCCGCTCCGATCGTTCCTGCGCCACCGCAGGACAGCTTGATAGGCGACGCCGTCGGTCGGCATGTAGAGGACGAACCGTTCCGGCACGCGCGCTTCGACGGACACCTTGAGCTCAGCGCCGCCGCTGTTCTGGTTCCGAATTGTGCAACTGATCTCGGAGTTGGTGATCCCATTGATGATCGCCGCGCCTTTCAGCACCCGCTGACGTCGTTCCCGGCGATGCTCGGCTTCTCCAACCATTGTGACCTCCTTAGGTCACCCCGCCCCCGACAACGTCAGTCCAATACATTCGATCCACGTAGCTTACCTGTGCCTCGCAGCGACTAATTTCGGGTCGGGTTCAAACGCCTTCCAACTGCCCCGGCCTTTTGCCTTGGCCTGATAGAGTGCCCGGTCGGCGTTCTTGAGCAGGCCTTCGGGGTCTGCCTCGTCCTTCGGAAAAATTGTGTAGCCGATTGTGCCACCTGGAAGCAGGGTGACGTCCTCCATCTTCAACGGTTGCACGAGGTTCTTCATGATCCTGGTCACCAAGCTGACATCGCCGGTGCCGTCGGTATTGCCGTACATCAACACTCCGAACTCGTCGCCACCCAGCCGTGCCGCCAAGTCGCCTCGCCTGATTGCTTTCTCAAGGCGTCGTGCGACCTCGACCAGAAGGATGTCCCCTGCGGCATGACCGAAGTTGTCGTTGACTTCCTTGAAACGGTCGAGATCGAGAAGCAGGACGACAAGCTCCCCATCTTCGGATCGGGCTTTTGCCACCAGCCTTTCCAGTTCCCGATTGAAAAAAGCGCGGTTCGGCAGGCCGGTCAGCGGGTCATGCAATGCCTGATATTCTAAGTTTTTCTCAAAACTGCGCCGCTCTGTTATGTCTGACATCATCCCCAGAGTGCAGCCATTAGGCAGGCGCTTTGTGCGCGAAGAAAATATTCTTCCATCCCCAAGCTCGATCAGTTTTTCACCATCCTCGCGAAGAGTGGCGAGTTTCTCGGAAAGATGATCGTCGAGCGTCTTGCCGTGGTCGACCGGCTCTTCCCCGAGTTTGACGGAGGCCCGAATGATATCGGCAAAATTGACCCCGGGAACCCGCAGGTGCGCAGTGCGTGGGAATAGCTGTCGAAAGCGGGGATTGCAGAACAGAACGAACCCGTTCGGATCATACATCACGAGCCCGTCGTTCATATTCTCAAGCGCTTGATCCAAGTGATTCTGAGTTTCCTCCAGCTTGATCTGGAGCATTTTTTGAAGCGTCACGTCGCGGTTATGCGTGATGAGCCCCACTACCTCGTCCTGCTCGTTTCTGACCGGCACCTTTAGCGTCGACAGCCAACCCGGTGATCCATCCGGACGAAGCGCGGGCTGCTCGATGTTGACGTGGTTCCCTTTGTCGAGCACCCCCCAGTTCGTCCTCTCGAAATTGCCTTGCCAGCTCGGCCGGAAAGAAATCGAAATCTGTTTTGCCGAGGATCTCCTCAACACTCGACGCTCGCAACAGGTGGGCCGTTGCTGGATTTGCGGCAAGGAACCGACCTTCAACATCCTTGATGTTCAGACAATCCGGCAGCGCGTCGACCATAGACCGGAACAGCTTGTTGGTATGAGAAAGCTCAGGCTGCCTTTCCTCGTGGAGCAGCAACACACTCAGGGAAAGGGTTGCGACGAACCCCAACAATGTCGGCGCCCAGAAGTGCGGCAGTAGGATTGCCTGTCTTGCTGCCGGCAAGGTCAGGAAGACCAGCGAACCGGTAAGCGCGACGGCCGCCGCCAGCAGAATGAGGTGACGATATTGGACGCGGCGCTGCCGGCGGAGAGTATAGCCCACCAGTCCGGTGGCAGTTGCGAGCATGATGCCCAAAACCCCCGATCCCACAGCTCCGCCCAGATAGAGGCGGTATATCAACGCTGCACCGGCCGCCATCACGGCGGCAGGGACCCCACCAAAGAAGCCGGTGACGGCTATCAGACGCCCACGAAGGTCATTGTAAACGCCCGGTGATGCTTCAAACGCCATCATCATCGAGCCGATCGTCCCGGCCGTCATGACCACGCCAAATAGGAGCTGTTGCTGATGGCGGCCCAGCCGCGCGACAAAATCACCGACCGCAGACCACGCGACCAGCATGACGGCAGCGAGGGCAAGGTTTGCAAACAGAGGCTGCCACATGGCCCCAAAGTACCTCTCGGCTGAACGATCAGCGACATCGTTGGGCAGAAGGACTTCCGAAGGGTTACGTCAGATGATATTTTTACGTTTTGGTTAACGGGCGGTGCTTCTGCGACATCCGTTGCCGGCAGATTCCCGTTGCACCCGCCAGCGGTCCCCCGCCTGGGCGGGCGTTGCACTGTGCAATTTCCTTCGGGCGGTGATGCGCGTGGGACTTGGCTCGGAGAAGTCCAAATGATGAACGAGGGCTCTATTGGGCCTGAGGAGCGGAAGCTACTGACGGAGGTCATCTCCGAATACTGCAAGCACGGCTGTACTGAGGAGGCCCGGGAGGAACTCGAAGAGCATCTCTTGGAGCTGCTCCGCTCTGGAGTCGACAATCGAGAGGCTCTGCTCTCAATGCTGGAAATTCGCACCCATTACGCTTGATGGGCTTCGAGGGACTCTGAATGACCAAGCAGGGTCGCCAGGCCGGTGATGATCTGGTGCATGACGAACGGCTTCTCGATCATGATGCTATTTGGGACGCCGTGAGACGGCCAGTCGACCCCTCCATCGCCGCTCATATAGATCACCGGGAGGGTTGGGGAGACGCTTCTGAGGTGGCGGGCGACGTCCCAACCAGTCGGACCATCCCCGAGCCTTCGATGTTCGTGGCTTCAATGGCGAGCCGCCGGCACTCGGCGGTATAGGTCTCGACGTAGAGTGCCACGGCTTTCCGATTGGTGAGCTGCTCGCGCAGGCCATCAACCACGGCGCGCTGACTTCCTAATATGATGGGGCCTGGGATCTGAGGCCGCGAGCACGTTTCTTGCCATTTTGACTGTCGAGCTTAGCCTGGATTAGGCTGAGTCCGAGGAATGTACAGCCCATCCCCCGACGGGATTTTCGCGCCGAATTGGAGCGTGAACAGGAGACGATTTGCCCGTCCGTCACGTTCATGATCCATGGCGTCATGTGCTCCCAGAAGAACTCTTTGCTCTCGTTTATCATCTCGCCGGCAGCGCGCACGGCTTCCCGTCGCGCCGCGTCTAGGTCGGGGAGATCGACACCCTCTTCGTCGGGGATGAATGTGCCGTTGTCGACATGGAAGTAATAGATCGTCATGCTGCTCAGGCCCGTTGAACAGAACCCCAACTCCCCAGCGAACCGCTTTGTTGCTTATGGAAACCGTTCTGCCTTGACAACCAGCGATAGCATGAGCCAGCTACGTAGCGTTTGAGGACCAACCGGGGGATTTTCCATGAAGAAGACCCATGAGAAGCCTGTTCTTGTTCGCAAGGTCAAGCTTTCTGCCATCGTTGCTGGGCCATCGGGACCGCCTGTCACCATTGAGTGACGGTTAGGAACTAAAAATACGAGGCCCGTCGGCTTCGGTCGGCGTGCCTTTTTGTCGCGCGGAACTCAAGGCTTGGAAAAGCATTGCCTTTTTATGTTCAGTGACAAAGAAACCGTTGTCGTGGAAGCCTGGTTGGTGGTAGCGGCGTCGGTCGGCATGGCCGTCCTGTCTGCTATCCTGTTCCACGGATGAGCTCCGGGCAAAGAGGGCTGGCGACAAATGGAAACAGCTCGCCGTCGTCGCCGCGGTCGAATGCGACCACAACAATCAGCTTCGGCTTGTTCTGCTCTGGAAGGACGTGGTTGGACATTGAACGGCCTTTCTCAGTTGAGCGGCGGGATCCCGCTTCAAGAGCGTCGATCGCGTCAAGCACCGCCTGGCGCTTCGGCTCGATAGGCTCATCTGGGTGGAACCCTGCGAGTGACAGCGACGTATAGGCAACCGTTACGGCGCTGACGAGTTGCTGCGCTTTCGAACTATCCGGAACCTCAGCAGTGGCGGCGAGAGCAAGTAAGAAGACCCTATTGTCGTGATACTCGTGCTTGCCGTCTTCGGCCTGGATGATGGCGCGCATCCGACAGAGTGCAGTGGTGCGGTCGGCGAGCTGCATATCCGGGTTATGCAGCAACTGCAGGCCGCTGACCTGCATGCGCTTCTCGTCGGGCCACCCTTCACAGCAGGCCTTAATTGCGGCATCGCTGGCCGCCCACCAAACGTCAGCGGCAGCATACTCCTCTTCCGATGGCTCTTGGTCCGGCGGGAAACCCATCTCGTCCCAGCCTTCGACCGCGAATGAGCCTTCAGCCGCTTCCTCCGGCGTCAACCCGGAACGCGCGATCACTTCCCGAGCTGCGTCGAGACCGCGCTGTTTTTCTTCCGCGGTCGCGCCCCTCGCATCCATCAAAATTTTCATTTCGGCCTCCCTGTGGCTGCCATGCCTACAGTGAACAAAATAGGAACAAAATTGTCAAGCGCCCCCTTGACCGGTTAGGACCAAGTTCCTCATTTCAGCTTATGCCGGAGCAACCCGAGAAGTGGCCGCGAGGAGCGGCGTGGACGCTGATGCATGCCCATGACGCCGGGCAGATCGCCCGCATCTTGTGCGGGCATTGCAACATCAAACGCTTTTACAGGCCGGCTGAGCTTCGCGAGGTGGTTGGAAATGTCACGATTGAGGAGGTGCGCGCCAAAGATCGCTGCCAGGCTTGCGGGAAGAAGGACTACATGCAAGCCGAGCTGTTCCATGTCTAAGGGCAGGAGCTGGTCACAATCCGCTTCCGACGCCTCAAGGAAATCCGATGGGAAAAGCGAGTGATCTGGCGGGATGAATAGAAGGAAGGGTCTTATCAGATGGAGGTGCGGTGGATCGCGTTGGAGGTTCCATCGGAATTTCCAACACTCTTGGAACACATCCACGAGAGACGCTAAGGAGCGCGATGCTGCTGCCTAGGTCGTAACGTGGTTCCTTACTAATCTAGGCGACTTTCGAGACCGGACACTTGCTATCGTATCCAGGAGATGGACAGGCGACGCAAAACGTTCGATAAAGGCGGACATAACCCCCAGCGTGGTCAGCGGGTTGCCGTTGCAGGGCTGACGGTCATAGCAACCCGCTCCAACCCAGGTCGCTTTCTGCTTGAAGATTCCAACAGCCGTGGAGCACCGCCTATCCCTGACGATCGATTCGCCCCGTTGCGCGAACGTTTCCTCGCCCGATGCGCCGATCAGCTTGCGGAACTGAAGGCC
Source organism: Mesorhizobium sp. B2-8-9 (assembly GCF_006439475.1). NCBI lineage: Bacteria > Pseudomonadati > Pseudomonadota > Alphaproteobacteria > Hyphomicrobiales > Phyllobacteriaceae > Mesorhizobium > Mesorhizobium sp. B2-8-9. The sequence goes on from NZ_VFTQ01000030.1 coordinate 71,424, forward strand.
GCGCATCAGGCGCCTCCCCTCCCCGGCAACGAGCCGCTAATCCGCGTGGCCCATTCGCTGGCAGGCGCTGCAGGGACGTTCGGCTTCGCGGAAATCAGCGAGCGAGCGTCCATTCTGGAGATGCTGCTCGTCGAGCGGGCGGATGGTGGGAGCGTGCACGCGGCGCTTGGTGCGCTGATCGCGGAGATCGAGCGGACGCTGGCGTGATATGACGCTGACCTGAGCCGCCGGCCGGGTACTTCCTTGCAGCGCTGTCGCCGCCCGCCACGCCTATTTCTTGGCGCCGCCGAGGCCGGTCCTGGTCATCTCGCCCCAGCCCTGGTTGCCGCGTAAAAATTGCCAGCAGCCTTTCACACGCCAGAAATTGTTGAGCTGGCGGTAGCCGAAATTCTCGATCACGGCGGCGGCCGTCAGCACGACGAGGTCCCTGGCGCGGGGGAAGCGCTGCAGCTCGGCCTCTTCGAGGATCAGCGAGCAGACGCTGACGCAGACGCCATAGGTGAAGATGAGGGCGGTGAAGGCCAGAAGATATTCGGCCGATAGGATGCCGAGCAGCCAGAAGGCCGGGATCAGGACATAGCCCAGCACCTCGGCAACCGGTCCCAGCACGTCGACGATCAATATGTGGCCGAAGCCGAGAAAGCCGACTCGGCCATAGCGCGGGTTGAACAGCATCGAGCGGTAGCGGAAGAAGCATTCGAGCGCGCCGCGCTGCCAGCGCGAGCGCTGGCGGGCGAGCACGCTCAGCGTTTCCGGCGCCTCGGTCCAGCACACCGGCTCGGGAATGAACTGGATGCGGTATTTGCGCTTCCTGTCGCGCATATAGCGGTGCAGCTTGATGACGAGGTCGAGGTCCTCGCCCATCGAGCCCTTGGTGAAGCCGCCCACCGCCACCACTTCGGCGCGGCGGAACATGCCGAAGGCGCCGGACACCAGCATTAGCGTGTTGATGCTGCTCCAGGCCAGCCGCGCCATGAGGAAGGCGCGCAGATATTCGACCACCTGGAACAAAGGCAGCAGGCGGCGCGGAAGGTGGATCTCGCGCACCCTGCCCGCCTCGATCCTCGATCCGTTGGCGATGCGGATCGTGCCGCCCACGGCGATGGTGCGCTCGGGGTCGTCGATGAAGGGCTGGGCGGCGCGCATCAGTGCGTCGGGCTCGAGGATGGAATCGCCGTCGATGACGCAGAAGAGCGGCGCGCGGCAGACATTGATGCCGGCGTTCTGGGCATCGGCCTTGCCGCCATTTTCCTTGTCGACCACGAACAGCCGCTCGGTCATCGGCGAGGAATAGAGGCCGCGTATCGGCTGGTGCGCCAGCGCCTCCTCATAAGGGCGGTGGAACTTCACCAGCTTGAAAGCCTCGATCAGTCGCTGCAGCGTGTCGTCCTTCGAGCCGTCATTGATGACGACCACCTCGAAATTCGGATATTCGAGCGCGAGCATCGAATGGACGCTCTCGACCACGTTCAACGCCTCGTTATAGGCGGGCACCAAGAGCGCGATCGGCCGCGCGACGTCGCCATAGCGCTGCCACAGCAGCGCCGAGCGCGCCACCGGCGGGCGCTGGGACAGTGCGTAGCCGGCGACGACGAGCTGCAAAAGATAGATCGTCGTCTGCGCCAGCCCCGCCCCGATGATGAACCAGGACAGGATGGTGGCGGCAAGAACGACCTCGTGGCTCCAGTCGGCGATCATAGGGCCGGCCCCTCGGCAAGAATGAGCGAGGCGGTGCGCTGGCTGCGCGACACCTCGGCGGAAGCGATCTCGCGCAGCAGCCGCTCTCCCGACTGCCCGAAGGAGCGCAGCGCGTTGGCGGCGGCATAGCGCACGGTCCAGACCTCGTCGTCCAACAGCGTGGACAGCGGCGCGGCAAGCTCGGGCAGGCCGAGACGGCCCGCGGATTCGGCGGCGGCGGCGCGCACGTCCCAGTCGTCGTTGGCCATGCCGCGCTTGAGGATGGCCGAGGCCTCGGCGTGCCCCGTCAGGCCCAGCGCCCGCAGTGCGGCGGCGGCAACCTCGGGCGCGGCATCGCCGGTCAGCCCGGCGAAGAAATCGGCGAAGCCGAAACCGCCGGCCCGCGCCAGCGCGTCGATCGCGGCCGCCCGGATGAAGGGCGAGGCGTCGACGCGCGACGCGTGTACCGCAAGCTCGTTGAAGCGCGAGCGCGGAAAGCGCCGGAACAGCTCGATCAGCCGCCGCGAGCGCTGCCCCGCCACGCCGATGAAGTCCAGCGCGGTGCCGAGCAGAGGCAGGCTGCCGAGATCGCAAAGCGCGATGGCGGCCGCGATCCTGACTTCGCGCGCGCGATCCTGGGCGAGTGCTGAAAGCAGGTTTGCCGACGCATCGTCCGAACCCAGCGCCGCCAGCATCTCGGCGGCGTGGATGCGTTCGGCGACGTTGCCTTTCCGCAGTTGCCTTGCGACACGGGCCGGCAGGCCGCATTCGTTGAAGGCGACAAGCACATCGTCCCTCTCCTCGCCGCGCAGCAGCGAAATGAACTCGAAGCCGGCGTCGATCGCCACGCCGGCCGGCACGCCAAGCACCGTCGCCTTCAACGCCTCGCGATCGCGGTTTTCAGTGAACGCGATCAGCGCGGTCAGAATCTGGCGCCGCTGCTCGGCCGCCGCCCTGCCCCGGCGCTCCTGCAGCACGCGGCGCGCGATCAGCAGCAGCATGATCACCAGGGACAGCGCGCTGAGCAGTATCGACAGGTCCCAGATGTACCACATGGTCAGAACCGCGCCGTCACGCCGAGGCCGAATATGTTGCGGTCGAATGTCGGGCGTTCTTCATGCGCGATACTGGCGCGCAGCGTCAGCGGATCGCTGACGTCGAAGGAAAGACCGCCGAACACGGTGCGCGTCGGGATCAATGCGCCGTCGTCGATCTCCGGGGCGTCGGCATAGCCGGCGAAGACGTTGAAACGCTCCGTCACCGCAAGATCAGCGCGCAACACGTAGCCGTCGGCGCGCGTGCCGCTATCGTCCTGCGCGTGCACCCAGCGGGCCGAGAGCCCCAGCCGGCCGTCGAAGACATAGCCTTGGATCCAGGGCTGGATGCTGGTGACGCCGGTATCGACGAAATCGTCGTAGCGAGCGTCGATGTTGAGCGAGAGTGGACCGAACGCCTTTGCCGGCGCCACGACCTGCCAGGACGCGCCGGCGCCGACCGAATAGCGCGCCAAAAAGTCAGGGTCAGGCGTCACCGCGGCGAGCGCATAGGCCGAGAAGGCCGGCGTGAAGGCCTGGTCGATGCGGCCCTCGAGCTGGACGTCGCTGCGGCCGAAACGGGTCGCCAGCCGGGTGTGGCCAGAAATGGTCGTGCGCGGCGAAAGCCGATAGGCAAGACCGGCCGAACTGTCGGTCCAGTCGCCGAGACCATTGGTGAGATCGCTCGCCTCGCTGCCGATATCGAGCCGCCATTTGCGCGGCGGCGGCACGGAGAGCCTCTGCTCGATGTCGGCGGAGCCCGGCTGGATGGCGAGCGCCTGGGTGTACGCCTGGCGCGCGGCCTCGTCGTCGCCCTCGGCGCGGCGCACATCGCCGATCCCCACCAGCGCCTCGGCATTGCGCGGTTCAAGCGCCAGTACGCGCTGGAACGACTGTTCGGCCCGCCGATGGTCGCCTTCGAGCAGGGCGATCCTGCCATCGAGATCGAGCGCCTCGGCATTGTCCGGCGCGCTGGCCAGCGCCTCCTCGACCAGCGCACGGGCGCGCGGCGTGTCGCCCCGCCAGATCGCCAGGCGCACCTTGCCGAGACGCGCATCGAGAAGACCGGGCTTGATGGCCAGCGCCTGGTCGAAAAACTGACCGGCTTCGTCGAAGCGCTGGCTGGAGCCGACGACAAGGCCAAGCGCGACCAGGATGTCGGTGTTCTTCGGCGCCAGCTTCAGGGCGCGGCGATAGGCCTTCTCCGCCTCGGGCAGCTTGCCTGCCTGGCGTAGGCGCCTGCCCTCTTCCATCAAGCCGGGGACGGGATCGGGCCGGTGATGCGGTGGTTTCTTCACCGCCGCCGGAGCTGCGCGAACCGGCTTCGGCTTGCTGATCACCCCCTGTTTCGCCTTGCGGATGTTTTCGACCAGCTTTGCTGCGTCGGCATTGCTGGGGTCGGCCTGCGCGACCTGCTCGGCAAGCGGTAGTGCCGCGTCCAGATTGCCGGACCTGAACTCGACCTCGGCCATGCCGAAAGAGGCATCGCGGTAAGTCGGGGCAATGGAAAGGGCTTTGGAGAAGGCGTCGCGCGCCGCCTGAAGATCGTTGCGGCCAAGCTCGGCGAAGCCAAGCTGGACCAGCGCGTCGGCATTGTCGGGCTTGAGCGCCAGCGCGCGCTTGAGCAGGTCGGCAGCCTCGTCGAAATGCTGGGCCTGCCTCGCCTTCACGGCAGACGCGTAGAGCTCGTCGGCCGTCTGCGCCAGCGCTGCGTGCGGAGCAGCGGCGACAGCCAGGATCAGGCAGGCGGCGAGGCTCAAGCGCCGGCCGCGCCGCATCAGCGCTTCCCGCTCTTGCGAGCGATCAGCCGCGCGAGCCTGGCCAGAAGTTCCTCGGGGATGAACGGCTTCACCAGATAGTCGTCGGCGCCCTTTTCCAAGGCCGACACGATGTCCTTTTCGCCTTTGCGGGCAGTCAGCATGACAACTGGCGTTCCAGACAGAGCCGGGTCGCCCTTGATGCGCGCCAGCACTTCTAGGCCGTCGACCTTCGGCATCATCGCGTCGAGCACGATGATGTCGGATTCGTCCTGCTGCGCCTTGGCCAGCGCTTCGGCGCCGTCAGCGGCCTTGATGACCTCGTATCCCTTCGCCTTCAACCTGAATTCCATCAGCTCGAGCAACAAGGGATCATCGTCGCAGATCAGAACTCTCGCCTTCGCTCCATCCACCAGTCTTGCTCCGGTTCCGTCGCCCCCCGGAGTGATCACCCATGGACCTGCATCCGCCAATGCGTTCCATGCAGACGAGACCGTCGCAAATCATAGATAAGACCGATTCGCGACGGCCGCATTTAGATGCAATCAGTAGATGAATATCGGCACATGGTATAGGAGGCGTAAACACCGGGCCGGGGCTTGCCGATAGGCTTGTCGCCTGGGTGGCGCCTGCGCGGCTAGACCGCCGGGCCTCCGGCGCGCAACGCAAGCAGCTTCTTCACTTCAGCGGCAAGCGCCAGCGGGTCGAAAGGCTTGGCGATAACGCTCGCCGCTCCCATGGCGAGATAGCGTTCGACCTCATGCGATTGGGTGCGCGCCGTGATGAACACCACGGGTATCGGCGCCGTCGGCTGCGATGCAGCCAGGCGCTTCAGCGTCTCCGGCCCGTCCATGTCCGGCATCATCACGTCGAGAAGGATGAGGTCGGGCCGCCATGCCGCCGCCTCGACCAGCGCCTCAGCGCCCGAAGCGCAGGACCGCACCTCGAACTCCGGCTCCAGCTCAAGCGACATCTGGGCTATTTCGCGAATGTCGTCTTCATCATCCACATAAAGGATCTTTGCCGGCATGAGGGTCACTCCTTGGCTTGCGTAGTGGCTCCCGAGCCATTGAGGGTCGAAACCAGCATGTTCCTGACCAGTCTGGCAACGTCGATCTCCGACGCCTTGGTCTTGGTCATGATCGCCTGGACCCGATCGCCCAACTTGTCGTCCAGCTCCGCCGCCGAAAACACGACGACAGCTGTTTCCAGCGGCAGATTACCAAGCAGATCCAGTCCCGATCCGTCGGGGAGCGCGATGTCGAGGATGACCAGATCGAAGCGATGGTTCGCGACCGCGTGCTGCGCATCCTTCAGCGTTTTCGCCGAGGTGATCGAGACATCCGAGCCCAGCCCTTCCGACATCACCGCAAGGACGCCCTCGTCGTCCTCGACATGCAGGATATTCGGCCTCGGCTCGATCCTGCGGCCGACGATCTTGGCCATGGCGGCGTGAAGGCGCTTCGAATCGACCGGCTTCTCCAGCCAGTCGATGATGCCGACCGCTTTGCCGTTCAGCGAACGCCTGGCCTCGTCGGCGACAGCGGAGATGACGATGACGGAAATGTCGGAATTGACCTCCGAGGCCCTGATGTCGTGGAAGAGCTTGATGCCGGATTCCCCCGCCAGCTTGATGTCGAGCGTCAGCGCCACGTAATCGCGGGAACCGAGGAGAGCCTTGGCGGCGTCGATGTCGGGGGCAACGTCGCTGGAGAAGCCCTCCGCGTCGAGAAGCGCGGCGATTACCGCGGCGACATCGGGCTCGTCCTCGCAGATCAGGACACGCAGGCGGCCATCGCGTTTGCGCGACCGGCGCTCGACAAAGACCGGTTTTTCCTCCTGCCTGTGCGCTTCGGCCAGGTCGACGTGAAACGACGTTCCCTTGCCTTCCTCCGTGTCGAAGGAAACGGCGCCACCCAACTTTTCCACGATGGTTTTGACGATGCTCAAGCCGAGACCCGTGCCTCCCTTCCTGCGGGTGCTGGATGCGTCGGCCTGCTCGAACTTACCGAATATGCGGCTGCGGAATTCTTCCGGAATGCCGGCGCCCTGATCGATCACGGAGATGCGCAGCATGCCGCCCTCACGACGCTGCAGCTTCACCATCACGGTGCCGCCGTGCTCGGAGAACTTGATCGCATTGGACAGGAGGTTCGCCATGACCTGGTGCAGGCGATCCGGGTCGATATTGGCCTCGGCGCGCGGCGCGTCGTCAACCAGGACGATGCGGATCCTGCTCTCGGCCATGTAATTGGAGCTTGCGGCGATGGCCTGCTCCAGAACCGGGCGCACGGGCATCTGCTTGATCTTGAAGCTGATGACGCCCGATTCGATCTTCTCCATGTCGAGGATGTCGTTGATGAGAAGAACGAGCCTCTCGCTGTTGTTGTGAGCGATGTTGACCAGATTGGCCGCCTTGGGAGGCAATTCGCCCGCAACGCCCGCCGCGATCAGCCCGAGCGAGCCGCGGATCGACGTCAACGGCGTGCGCAGCTCGTGGCTGACCGTTGAGATGAAGTCGTTCTTGAGCTGAGCGTTTTTCTTCTGCTCGGTGATGTCGCGGCTGTAGGTGATGACGCCGACGATCTTGCCGGTCTCGTCGCGGAAGGGAGCCTTCAACGTATAGAGCCAGCCCTGGCTGCCGTCCGGGAAGAGCGCGGGCTGATCGATGCGCGATGTCTGCCCCGTCTCCAGCGTGCCCATTTCATCCTGCCTGAAGCGCTCGGCCACGTCCTTCGGATAGAAATCGAAATCCGTCTTGCCGATCAGGTCCTCGGCCGAGGCGGCACGCATCATTTCCGCGGTGGCCGGGTTTGCAACGACGAAGCGGCCGGCGGCATCCTTCACGTTGAGGCAATCCGGCAGCTCGCTGACCATGGCGCGGTAGATCATGTTCGACATGGCGAGATCGCGCCGCCGCTGCTGCCGGTCGAGCAGCACGCCGATAATGAATGTGCCGAGAAACCGGAACACCAGGGACGGAAGCGCGCTCTGCTGAACGAAGCCCGCGAGGACCTGCTGAGGGATGACCGCAAGGGTAATCAGCCCGGCAAGCGCCACCGTCACGCCCAGGCCGAGTATATCGAGCATGGTGCGCGACCGGGCTGCGACGACATGGTGCCATGCAAGCCCGACGACGGCCGTGATCAGGATGCTCATGATGCCTACGTTGGCGCCCTGCCCGCCAAGATAGACGCGGTAGGCGATGGAGCCGGCGGTAGCGATTAGCAACGCCGGCCATCCGCCGAAGAAGGCGGCAGCGCCGATGAAGGCGGCCCGCAGGTCGACGACGAAACCTGAGACAGACAAAGCCGTCGCCATGGAGATGACCGAGCCGGCGCACATGACCACGCCGAGAAGCAGCGACTGTATCAGCCGTGGAAGGCGTCCGGTAAAATCAGCCACAAGATCCCAGGCGACGACCAGGATGGAGACCAGGGCAAGGTTGGCGAGGAGTGAGTGCCATATCTCCGACATGACTTCCGGCTCCATTTTTCAAATGAATACCGACAAAACCTATCCGAGATCTAAACGCCTGCTCGTGCAGCGACAGTCGCCTGCTCACGGCACCTGGTCCTCAACGACATCGTCCTCGCCTCTCGTTAATGAACTCGGCTGGAATAGCGGGGGCAAGCAGCCCCTCCTCGACAGCTGGCCGCGTCCTCAAACCTCCCGAATCCGACAGCTGACGCAGAGCGTCGAGCCGAACTGCGACAAACTGTTTTTGGCCGTGGATAGCTTGCCCGGCTTCGGGCCGCGCGGCTGCGAGCGGGCGGGGGCTGCCAGGTATGTTGTGCGTGAGGCCGTGATGATGAAAGGGAGAACATGGCACGGCTATCGAGAAGGAGCTCTGGACCGTCTGCTTCGCCAGACGGCCACGCTGAACGGCTGCCTGCAAAACTCGAAATGGTGCACCATCGCCGAGGCCGGTGGTCAAGGCTGGGTCTATTCCGATTACGTCACGGCGGAATTCGGCGGCAATCGGGTCGTCGTGACCGAGCGGCCAGCCAATTCAGGTACCGCGGTCGTGAAAGCTCCTCGCGAGCAGGCTAATGCGGGAGCCGTCGCCGGCGGCGCTACCGGAGCGATCGCCGGCGCCATCGTCGGAGGTCCGGGCGGCGCTGCTGTGGGCGGCGCGGCGGGGATCGTCGGCGGCGGTGCGGCTGGCACCGTGATCACTCGCATGAACTCGTGACTCCTGACCCGGGATTCAAACCGGCTTGAGCCAATCGGTTCCAGCAAATTATGCGCTGACGAGAACTGCCGCTGCCTTGCAGCTGTTCATGGCTGCTTATAGAAGCGCTCCGCGGCCTTGCTGATGGCACCGCCGGGTCCATTTAGCTGGTTGCCGTATAGTTCGGATCGCCGGTGGAAATTCTCTTGGATAGCATCCAGGCTCTTTTTGACGAGGCTCTTCAGCCTACGGCACGTTGGATCCCCGTTCATCGACACGTTCGCAGTCGCTGCTTCCATCTCGTAAGCAGCTTGAACTGCCCACGACCAAGCTTTGTCTCGGCTCGATTTGACAGCGGCATCCAACCCATTCCAGCGTCTTCGCAGTTCCGGAGAAATTTTACCGATTAGGCGAGGATGAGTTGCCACCTGAGTCAAAGTGTAGTGGGCAGACGGTACAAAGCAGGTTGCCGGGCGCCGGACTGCGAAGACAACCTCGCGGCTGAACGTTGTCGACATATTCCGATCCCGAAAAGAAAAATGGCTGCCTATCTCTTCGGGAGTGGTGGCCTCTATTGCATGGGGCGTGTCCCTGCGGATCAGCGAAACCTTAGCCTCGGCGCTCGACTCGACGATACATGGCAGCGTGAAAGCTGCGAATACAAAAGATGCAGTCCGGCGCACCGTCGTTCCCCTGACAGTCAGTCTTTGCTCTATAACCTCCAAGGAATCTAGACCGTACCTATTAAAACTCCTGCCTGTGAAATTGCCGCATCATAAAAAAGATCCGCTAAAATTCTCACGCGGCGGACCTGCTCGCAAATCAGTTCGTGCGACCACGCGAACTGGTACCTGCAAAACTGCTCGTGGGGTGGAAAGCTCGCCTGCGAAAGTTTATGCTGAAGATTTATAAAGGGTCGTTGGCGTCGGAAGCCCCATGCGTAAGATGCAGAGAGCCGGCCCGCGCTTGGCTCGTCGCGATTGGGGCGGCGCGCATCTCGACGCACCCCGCCCTTACAGACGACCTAGCGCCGCCTCCTGAGCAAGAGGCATTCCTGTAGTGGCCTAAATCGTCGTTGGACCGGAACAAAGGGGTCTGGCGCTTGTTGAGTGACACCCATTCAACAAGGAACTTATCGATGAAACACCGCCTTATGATGGCAGCGCTGTCCACCTGCGCGATCCTGACATTCGCCGCACCTTCCTACGCCGCCGATAAAGCCCAGGCCTTCGTCGACAAGGCCGCCGCCGGAGGCATGTTCGAGGTCGAGTCGAGCAAGATCGCACAAGGCAAGGCTCAGGATCAGGCAGTCAAAGACTTCGCCCAAAAGATGATCGACGATCACGGCGCGGCCAACGCCAAGCTGGAGACGATCGCCGGCGAGCAGAAACTGAAGGTGCCTGCCCAGACGGACGCCGCGCACAAGAGCGAACTCGACACCCTGAACACCGGCAAGGACGCATTCGA
>NZ_VFTQ01000031.1:0-73153 GCF_006439475.1 Mesorhizobium sp. B2-8-9
ACCGTCGACATGCGCACCGTCTCGCAGCGCCTTTCGCCGGCGCTCGGCCATTTCTTCAACCACCAGACCCACCATCGCGGCCAGGCGCATATGGTGCTCACGGTGCTCGGCCGGCCTTCGGTGTCGCTCGACCTGGCACTGTTCCAGCGCTCCGAGGAAGGTCGCGCCTACGCCTGAGCGCTGTACCGTCCAGCTTTCCGCGAGCCGATTTTCGATCAAACTCAACCATCAAGGAAGACGCGTAATCAGCGAATTTTACCTTGAAAAAATGGAACCCTGACCGAGCCCGTTCGTATTCCCTTCATTCCCTCTCGCACAGGCATGCGCACGGACCCGGCAGTCCGGCGATGCAGTGCGAAAAAAGTGGCAACGAAGGAGAATGCCATGAATGGTATCGTAGAAAAAATCGCCGGCACATTGATCGGCGGCATCGCCATTCTCGCCGTGCCGGCGAATGCCGCCGGTCTCGACATCGGCTTTGGTATTGGCAACACTGGCGTCGCGGCGGGTAACCCGGGCGGCGCGGGCACCGGCACGGGCTCCTCGATGGGTGGCTCAACCGGTCTCGGCACTGGCTTTGGCAGCAGCATCGGCGGCGTCGGCGTGGGCGGCACCGGCGGCTTCAACGCCGGCACTACTGGCTCGATCGGCGGCGTCGCGGGCACGACTACCGGGACAGGCATCTCGTTCGGTGCGACCGGCGGCATCGGCGTCACCGACACGGTGGGCGGCGCCAGCGGCTTAAACGCCGGCACCAGCGGCTCGATTGGCGGTGCCATGGATACAACCACCGGCACCTCGTTCGGTGCGACCGGTGGCGTCGTCGGTACCGGCTCCGTGGGTGGCGGCGCCGGCGGCTTGAACGCCGGCACCAGCGGCTCGATTGGTGGTGCCACAGGCACAATCATCCCCAACACTGGTACCTCGTTTGGTGCGACGGGCGGCGTCGGCGGCACCGGCACGGTGGGCGGCTCCGGCGGCTTCAACGCCGGCATCGGCGGCTCGGCCGCCGGCTCCACCATAGGTTCCGGCAATACCTCGACCGGTGGAATCGGTGGCACCGTGGGTGGTTCGGGCAGCTCGACAGCCCACTAAAAGGAAAAGCAGAGCCCGCCGCCGTGGAGGCGGGCCTGCCGTTCGCGTTATTGCTGCGCGCACCGAGCTTGCATTGAAGCCGATATTGTTCTCCCGCTGGACAATCGACCGGTTGCAGCGGGGCAATACCATGCAGCCAACGGCCAACCGGGAGCATCGGACCGGCCGTGAGGCTCTGCGGCACTCCTGCCGCGTTGCCGGCTGCGGCCGGCGGTGCCTGACGAGGCCTCCGGCCAGTCGGAGAGCCTTCCGTGGTGGCTTTCTGCTTGCCCCCACCGCAGGCGGTGCCGACGGCGTGTTAACCACACTTGCATTGAAGCTAATATGTTAGGACTTCTTTTGCGCTCGCGCTCCACAATAAGCGTGTTGCAGTGGGAGCAAAGGGCATGCGCATCGATTTGTCCCCGACAAGTTGGGGCAGGGTCGTGGTGGTCACCGCCGCCGGTACCGCCTTTTTCATCGCCGCCGCCTTCTTCGTCGATTCCTTCAATTTCCCCTCGCTGTCGCCGCAGGCGCTGCTTTGGGCGCAACTCACGGACCTTTTCCTGCCGCTTGTCCTTGGCGGCTCCTTCCTGTTCTTCCTGATGTGGAAGATGCGCCAGCTGGCCATCACGCAGAAGGAACTCGGCGTCATTGCTGCGACCGACAGCCTGACGGCGGTCTTCAATCGCGGTGCCTTCTCGATGCTGGTCGAAGCCTATCTCGAGCGGGCGCGCGACCAAACGGTCGCCGACACCGGCGCGCTGCTGATCGTCGATGCCGATCACTTCAAATCGATCAACGACCGCCTCGGTCACGATTGCGGCGACCAGGCGCTGAGGTTGATCGCCGCGACGATCAAGGGGCAACTGCACGGCGCCGACATTGTCGGACGCATCGGCGGCGAGGAATTCGCGGTCTTCCTGCCCGGCGCCGACGCCGCACGCTCGTTTCTGGTCGCCGAATCCATCAGGCGCCGCATCCGCGAGGCCGAGTTTGCGCCCGGCGGGCGGCCTTGGCCGCTTTCCGTGAGCATCGGCGGCACCGCCTTCAGCGGCCCGACCACCTACCATGACATGTTCCAGGTCGCCGACCGCCATCTCTACAAGGCCAAGTCCAATGGCCGCGACCAGGTGAGCTTCGAGATTCCGCGCGGCGGGCCGGCGGGTGATGCCGCCGGCACGGTCCACTGAATCCGAGGACAACGGTGCCTGCGGTTGAGCAGCGGCCTCTGCTGGCGGATCAACTGGCGCTCGACATCGAGATAGGCCTGATCGGGCCCGCCGCGGTCGGGGTCGACCCCGGCTGATGCACCACCGCCATCAGCATGCCGTGTTCGGCGAGCAGGTTCAGCCACTTCAGCGCTTCCCATTTAGGCGTCGCGCCGCCGCGGCCCGTGAGGCTGCGATTGATGTAGCCGGGATAGGAAAGCAGGCGCTTGCCCGCCGAGGCGCCGCAGGTGCCGATCCTGACCGCCTTGCCGTCGGCGGTGACCCAGGCATAGACGGCTTCGCCGAGTTCGCAGGCCTTCGGATCGGTTATCGTCACTCGGATCGACGACTTGTCCCGGCCAAGCCGCATTTCGGCCGCCGGCTTGAAACGCTCGCGATCGAGAAACATCCGCCCTCCCGATGCATGTCGCCGGAAGTGTGCAACGGTTCCGGGACAACGACATGCATCAAAACAAAGACTTAAAGCGCGTCCGCAACTGACATTGTGAACGGCAACCGTCCGTGTGGTGTTTCACGCAGCCGTCGAAAGTTTTCACGCGATTTCGCAGCGCCGCGTATGCCAGCAACGGTCCGTTCATTCTTTGGCGGCTAGTGTCGGAGACTGGCCTCAGCCGATCCGCGAGCGACCGTGTTCGATCTCATCGACTACAAGGCGGTGCTGGTCATCGCCCTCATCTTCATTCCGCTCGAGCAGCTCCTGCCGCTGCATGCCGAGCAATCGGCCACGCGCCGGCATTGGCTGAACGACGTCTTCTATCTGCTCTTCAACGGCATCGTCATCAAGTTCGGCCTGTTGCTGGTGATCGGCGCTGCGATGCTGGTGGTCCCGCGCGTCGTTCCCGAGGCGCTTTCGGCCGCCGTCCGGTCGCAGCCTTTATGGCTGCAGACGATCGAGGCCCTGCTCATCGCCGATATAGGCTTCTACTTTGCCCATCGCGCCTTTCACGCGGTGCCGTTCCTGTGGCGTTTTCACGCCATCCATCACTCGATCGAGGAGATGGACTGGCTGGCCGGCCACCGCGTGCATCCGGTGGATCAGATCCTGACCAAGTCGGCTTCGTTCCTGCCGCTCTTCGCCCTGGGTTTTTCCGGCGAAGCGGTTCTCATCTATGTGCTGATCTATCACTGGCAGTCGGTGTTCATCCACTCCAACACCCGCATCAAGTTCGGGCCGCTGAGATGGCTGATTGCCTCGCCGCAGTTTCATCACTGGCACCATGCCAACGAACGCCAGGCCTATGACAAGAACTTCGCCGGACAGTTGCCCGTCCTCGATCTGATCGGCGGCACCTTGTTCATGCCGCAACATATGCCGGAAAAATACGGCATCGACGAGCCGGTGCCGCAGCTCTATCACCAGCAGCTCGTCTATCCCTTCGTGACCGCGGCCGAGCCGGTCGCGCCGCTCGCAGAAACGTTACCGGCGGCCGCCAAGCCGGAATGACGTCACGGAAAACCCGCCACTGAGGGCGGGCTTTCCGGGAGGGCGGTCTTCTGTAAAATTCAGGCGGCGAAGCCGCCATAGCCGCGCGCCACCGGCTTGACCGAGACGACCGGCTGCTCCGAAGGCCACAAGACGCCTGCCGTCACCGCGAAGGTGATCAGCGCATCGCGCGCGGCCTCGACCGGGATTTCTCCATTCCGCGCGGCCTCGCAGGCCTTCACCGCGGCGCCATAGCTGAGGCGGCGGCGCGACGGCGGGAACTCGGTCAGGAAATCATGCATCTCGAACAGCGAGGCGATCATGCGCTTGTGGCCGGCGCCGACGCTGAGGGCGACCGGTGTGAAGAACGTCCTGTCGTGCATTCGGACCTCGTCAGTTGGCTGCGGAGGCGGCGAGCCTCCCTGGCTGGGGAAGGACGCCACACAACGCGGCTTGCGGCGGGAGGTTCCACGCATGCCGCTGTTTTCTCAAGGATGGCGTCCCCCCCCCCGCTGACGCGGAGACAAATCGGGCTCTTTGCCTTGCAGTCGCTGGAACGGCCAGGCAGCCTATTTCCACATGCCGCGCATGCGGGCGCCGAGGTCGACCTTGACGCCCGGCCGCTGGCGCGGGTCGTCCTTGAGCGCGGCGCTCGCCCAGGACGACTGCTCGAAGGCCGAAAGCATCGAGGCCGGGATGAAGCGCGTGCGCGAGGCATAGACGTGGCGGTCGCCGCGCGCCGCCTGGTTGTGCGGATAAAAGCGCTGCGGCACGACGAGATGCAGGCTGTCCTTGGCCCGGGTCATCGCCACATAGAGCAGGCGCCGCTCCTCCTCGATGTCCTCCTTGGTGCCGACGCCGAGATCGGCCGGGATGCAGCCGTCAACGGTGTTGAGCACGAAGACGTTCTTCCATTCCTGGCCCTTGGCCGAATGGATGGTCGATAGGATGAGATAATCCTCATCGCGATGCGGCGGCCCGGCCTGGTCGCTTGTTGCGTCGGGCGGGTCGAGGGTGAGCTCGGTCAGGAAGCGCTCGCGCGACGGATAGGTCGATGCGATCTGCTCAAGCTGGAGGAGATCGGCCCGGCGCGTGATCGCATCCTCATGGATGCGCTCCAGATGCGGCTCGTACCACAGCCTGATCCGCTCGAGGTCGGCCGGCCATTTGGCGCCGGCGCGTAAGCCGCCATAGATGTCGAGGAAGACCGGCCAGTCCTGCGCGGCGCGCTGCGGCGGCCGGAAGCGGGCAAGGCCCAGCGTCTCGTCCAGCGATGTCGCCATGGCGTCGACGATCTGCGAGGCGGCGGACGGGCCGATGCCCGGCATAAGCTGCAGCACGCGAAAACCGGCGACGCGGTCGCGCGGGTTCTCGGCAAAACGCAGCATCGCCAGCATGTCCTTGACATGCGCGGCATCGAGGAATTTCAAGCCGCCGAACTTGACGAAGGGGATGTTGCGGCGCGTCAGCTCCACCTCCAGCGGCCCGCTATGGCTCGAGGTGCGGAACAGCACCGCCTGTGCCTTCAGCGCCGTGCCCGCCTCGCGCTCGGCCAGGATCGCCTGGCATACATAGTTGGCCTGCTCGGCCTCGTCGCGCACGCTGACCAGTTGCGGTTTGTGCGAGGACCGGCGCTCGGTCCACAGATTCTTGGTGAAGCGCTCGCTGGCCTCGCCGATCACCTTGTTGGCGGCGGCCAGGATCGTCTCGGTCGAGCGGTAGTTGCGCTCCAGCATGACGATCTCGGTGGGCTTTGCGAATTGTTTCGGGAAATCGAGGATGTTGCGCACTTCGGCAGCGCGGAAGGAATAGATCGACTGCGCATCGTCGCCCACCACGGTCAGCCCGGCGCCGTCCGGCTTCAGCGCCAGAAGGATCGAGGCCTGCAGCCGGTTGGTGTCCTGGTATTCGTCGACCAGCACGTGGTCGAAGCGGCCGCCGAGATGCGCCGCGATCTCCGGCTCGGCCGCCATCTGCGCCCAGTAGAGCAGCAGGTCGTCGTAATCGAGAACATTCTGCGCCTGCTTGGCCTCGACATAGGCCGCGAACAGCTCTTTCAGCTGTTCGGCCCATCCCGAGCACCAGGGGAAGGCCGAACCAAGCACTTCTGCCAGCGGCGCCTGCGCGTTCACCGCGCGCGAATAGATCTGCAGGCAGGTGCCTTTGGTGGGAAAGCGGCTTTCGGTGTTCGAGAATCCCAGCTCGTGTCGGGCAAGGTTCATCAGGTCGGCCGAATCCTCGCGGTCATGGATGGTGAAGGCCGGGGCGAGGCCGATCTGCTCGGCATAGTCGCGCAGCAGTCGCGCGCCGATGCCGTGGAAAGTGCCGGCCCAGGCCAGCGCGTCGGCGATGATTGCCGCGTCGCGCCCCAGCACCTCGCCGGCAATGCGCTCGACGCGCTTGGCCATCTCGGCCGCCGCGCGGCGCGAGAAGGTCATCAACAGGATGCGGCGCGGATCGGCGCCCCTGACGATGAGATGGGCGACGCGATGCGCCAGCGTGTTGGTCTTGCCGGAGCCGGCGCCGGCGATCACCAGCAGCGGCGCCGCCACCTTGCCGTCGCCATGCATCACCGCCAGCCGCTGCTCGTCGTTCAGCCGGCCAAGATAGGCGGGCGCCTCGAAGGACGAATCACGAGCGGCGATGTTCATCGCCCATCAAGCATCGTTTCCGCTTTGTTCGCAATAATTTCCTCGGCCCGCGCAAGGGGGGAGAGATGGCCGCGAAGCGGCCGGAGAGGGGCAGCGCCGACATCCACGCTTCACCGGAAGGGGCTATTCCCAATCGAAAGAGCCGCTACCGCTTCGGCTCGACCCCCATTGCCGCCGACTGGCGCCGCAAATTGCGCCTTTCGTCGCCCGGCATATCCAGCGGCGCGACGTCTCCAGGCACTTCGTCGATGATCCTCACGGCAACGCGATAGGCGGTGTAGGCAAAAAGCCCGGCAAGCAGAAGGCGGACCATAATCAGTTTCCTCGTTGCGTTCGATTGGCTCGGGATTCCAACCGGACTCGGATCGGTTGGTTCCCGCCGGTCAACGCAACCAAACCGCCACCGTCCCGTTTGCCCCTCAAAGGAGCGAACGAGAGGAGGTCGTCATGAAGAAGCTTCCTGTGCTGCTGGCTCTTGCGGCAGGGCTCGTGCTCGCCGCCTGCGACAACAGCGTGCCGCCCACCAAGGCGCCGGGCGATGAAGTCAACCAGAACCCACAGGTCGACAAGAACCCTGTGCCGAAATCGACCACCGGCGGCGATCAGCCGGGCACCCCGCCGAAGCAATAGCGCCAGGGCCGGCCTTGCCGAGATTATCGTCGGGCTGAAACGAAGAAGGCCGGCGCTGCTTGGGAGGAAGCTGGGTAGCGCCGGCCAAGCGGGAAAATCAGGCCCGCCGCACAACACAAGATAGCTGAGTCTCCGCTTCGCGTCATGGCGCGATCACGCTAGCCGGCTAGGGAACCACAGAAAATCACGAAATTCTGCAAAGCCCGCCATTGCGAGGCCTCCGGAGGTGCGGAATTCGCTCAAGTGAGCATCCGTGGAAGACTGGCCTTCACGCCATCGCCACGCGCCGTACCGGCACGTTGGCGATCTCGATGTCCAACTGGCGCTGCGTCAGCGCCGCTTCGGCCATGATCCACCGCTTGAACAGCTCGACCTTGCGGGCGCCGACCGCCTTGATGGGGCTGACGAAATACCAACCCGCCGTGTTGGGATGGTGGACCGCGAAGGGGGCCACCAGCCGCTCGGCGCGGATGTCGCTTGCCATATAGGCGCGGTTGGCGACGGCAAAGCCCATGCCGGCATTGGCCGCTTCGTAGGACATCATGCAGCTATCGAAATAGACGCTCCTCGTTTCGCCAAGCACGAAGCTTGCGCCGGCAAAGCCCAGCCACGACTGCCAGTTCTGCGTGCACGTGTCAGAGTGTAGCAGCGTGAAGTAGCGCAGATCCTCCGGCACTACCTTCGACAGCGGTTTGTCGCCCAGCACCTCATGGAAGAGTTTGCGGCTGCACACCGGCGTCAGATCTTCCTTGAACAGCAGCTCCGACGTGAGACCGGGGAAATTGCCGTCGCCGTAACGGATTTCGAGGTCGTATTCCGAAGTCGAGAATTCATGGGTGGCGTAAGAGGTCGACACCCGCATCTCGATGTCGGGATATTGATGCTGGAAGGCCGAAAGCCGCGGAAACAGCCAGCGCGCCGCAAAGGTCGGCAGCACGCAGATCCGCAACACATGCGCCTGCGACTGGCCGGTAGCCTCCATGCTGGCCGCCACGATCCGCTCCAGCGCCTCGCGCACGCGCGCCACATAGGTCTCGCCCTCCGGCGTCAGTGACACCGCGTTGCCGCCACGCTCGAAGATCTTGAAGCGCAGCTGATCCTCCAGGCTCTTCACGCGCTGGCTGACGGCGGAAGCGGTGATGAATTGCTCTTCGCCGGCGCGCGTGAAATTCCTGTGCCTCGCGGCGCTCTCCACGATTTTCAGCGAATTGAGATTGACCTGACTGAGCAGTCGCACGGGGTTTCGACCTTAAGCTGCGCTTACGCTACCACCAGCATTCCTAAATTTACAGGGGTAGGTGTTTAAATGACTGTTAACCAAGTGTTGCCCCCATCTTGGAGAAAATAGAATGAACGCCCATACAATTCCCGAACTGCGCTGTGCAATGAGCCGCGAGGCCATCATTGGTCATGAGACCTCCTGGAAAGTGTCGGGTTTCGGCGTCGCCCAGTATCGTCACGGTTACGACCCGGCTCTGCTTGCCGCCATCGAAGAAGCGGCGCTCAAATTGAAGGCCAGCCATGCCGTGCACAAGCACCTCGACCTCACCTTCATCACTGGTGCCGACCGCTATATTCCCGAGATCAAGGAGCTCTTGCACGACAAGCTGCGCCTGGAAAGATTGTCCGACATGATGGGAACCAAGCTCGAGCCCTATCCGCTGTCGATCGTCGGCTCGACCGTCACCTTCATGAATCCAAGGGATGGCGCGGTCGAATGGCATTGCGACGGCGTTCCGGTGACGGAGCTCATTCCGCTGTCGATCAGCGATCCTCTCATCGGCGGTCATCTGGAAATCTACTGCGACGATTCCGAGACCGGCCGCTCGATCCTGGAATCCGGCCGCGAGCTGCCGCGCAACAAGATCATGCGCATCGACCACAAGATGAATTACGCCACGCTCGGCCAGTTCCTCGGTGTGCTCCACCGCACCGCGCCGATCCAGCTCGGCGAGCGCGTCACCCTGGTGCTCAACCAGCGCTCGACGGCCAAACCCTATGTCGACGACAACCGCATGTTCTACCTCGCCGCCGACAACGACCATGACCGTGCCTGGGTGAACGAGCTGGCCGAGGATGTCTGGACCAACCAGCTGCCCGCCTACCGCCGCCATGCCGAGGAACATCCTGTGCCGCAGCCGACGGCGGAAGCGGTTTCCGGCGGGGCGAGGGAGTCTTGGTAATGACCGACGATCCGGTCGAGTGTCAGCCGCCTTCAGTGTCGCTGAGCCTCGGGCCGGTCATGCCGGAAAGCCAAAGCCTTTCCGGCGCCCTCGGCGCGGCGCTTGCCTTCGCCCTCGGCGCCGTGGCGCTGTGGGCGACCAACGCCCTGGTCGGCAAGACCTTGCTTGCCGTCTATCCGGTGTCGCAAGTGCAGTTCCTGCAATTTTGCGGCGCGACGATTGTTTTCGCGCTGATCCGGCTCTTTCCTTCCCCCCTTGTGGGGGAAGGTGGATCGGCGCGCAGCGCCGAGACGGATGAGGGGTGTTCCAGCGGAGTGAGACGCTGGCATTCCCTGGAACACCCCTCATCCGTCCTCGCTACGCGAGGCCACCGCCCGGAGGCGAGCCACGGGTCTCGCCCCGTCCTTCGGACCCCACAAGGGGAGAAGGGAAATGCCGCGCTCGCCTATCTCGTCGGCTTCCTCGGCCTGGTCGGCACCATGGTCCTGCAATATATCGGCTTCGCCTCGGCGCCGGTCATCGAGGCGAACCTTGTCGCCTATACTTGGCCGCTGATGACTGCCGCGGCGGTCATCCTGCTTGGCAGGCCGCGGCGTCCGGTGTTGCTCGGGCTGGCGGCGGCGCTTGGTTTCGTCGGCGTGGCGCTGGTGATCTCCGGCGGCCGCGCGCATTTTTGGTCCAACGGGGCATGGTTCGAAGGCGGCAGCCTTGTCGGCTATCTCGCCGCTTTCGGCTCCGCGCTCTGCATGGCCTTCTACTCGTTCGCTGTCGGCCGCCTCGCCGTGTCGCCCGAGCGGCTGCTCCTGCCTTCGGCGCTGATCGGTGTCGCGCTCACCTTCGCCTGGTGCCTGCATGATGGCGTCGTGCGCCCGACCGGCGCGCATCTTCTGCTCGGCTTCTATCTCGGCGCCGGCCCGATGGGGCTCGGCTATTATTTCTGGTCGCGCGCGGCAAAGCTCGACCACGGCGGCAGGATAGCGGTCGTCGCCTATCTGACACCGATAGCTTCCACGTTTCTGCTGACGCTCTCGGGCGAAAGCTTGTCGATGACGGCTGTTGCCGGCGCCGGCCTCGTCATTGGCAGCTGCCTTGCGGTCGGCATCGAAGGTACGGAGAGCAGGCACAATGTCCAAAATGCCCGTTGACGAGGACGAACGCCGCGCCAGGCAGGAGGCGCACTGGCTGGTCAGGGAGTTTGGCGCGGAGGCGCCGCTCTATGCGGCCATGAAGGCCGAAAAGGCCATCGAGCAGAAGGACTTTAGCCGCTGCGCGCGCTGGAAGCGCGTGCTGGAGATCCTCGCGGAGAGGCCGCCTGCCGTGCTCAGGCGCGGTGTCGCCGCCGGATGAGCGATTTGCCATGGGGCCGCCGAATCGCGCATGGTCGAGCATTCGGCTGGCGGATTGCCGTTGCCGTGCTGGAACTTGGCCTGAACTTCGATTTTTCAGCAACTCCTACCGTAGGTTGAAGTTCTGTAGCCCCTTTTACCTATCCAGGCGGGCGGCCGGTGCTATAAAGCGTGCGCTATAGCTATTAGAATTCCTAACTTGCGCGTTTCCAATCCGTGTAGAAACATCACCCGGTATTGAGTCTCGTAGCTTTACTGACTCTGGACGGTCCGTTGGGGGACAGGTCCAATTCGATACACCGACGAAAGTCTTAAAAAAAGAGCTGGCGATTTGAGGGCCAGCAGAAGGTGAAAAAATTGTCCAACATCGACGACAAGACTGCAATCGAACTGACCGCCGACATTGTCTCGGCCTATGTCGGCAACAATCCGCTCCCTGCCTCCGGCCTGCCCGATCTGATCGCCAGCGTCAGCGCGTCGGTGCGCAGGCTCGCCACCGGCAGCGTTGTCAAGGAGGCGGTGGCGCAGACGCCCGCGGTCAACCCGAAGCGCTCGGTTTTCCCCGACCACATCGTGTGCCTGGAGGACGGAAAGAAGTTCAAGTCGTTGAAGCGTCACCTCGCGACCGATCATAACCTGACGCCGGACGAATATCGTGCCAAATGGGGCCTGCCCGCCGATTATCCGATGGTGGCGCCGAGCTACTCGGCCACCCGCTCGGCGTTGGCCAAATCCTCCGGCCTCGGCCGCAAGCCGGCCGGCGGCGACGCGGCCAGGAGCAAGGGCAAGCGTAAGGTCAAGGCCTGAGGCATGTTGCCCGCAACGGATGATGTCGCGCCATGGCCATTGCGCGACCATCTGGTCCACCTTGCCGCGTTGCGCCGCGGGATTGCTGCGCAGTGCTCAGTGAACGCGGCTCACGGCGTCAAGGCGCGGCGCATCCTGTTTTCGCTGGGCAGTCCGTCCGGCGACCTGCTTGCGGTGCTGGACGCGCTCGACCGGTTCGAGCGCGCCATCATCGAATGCGACGCTCCGCCGGTGATCGAGGCGCACAGGCTGGAATGTCTCGCCGTCCTTGAGCAATTCCAGAAAAAGTGTGAGCGGTTAGGCTCGGCGACTTCGGCGTAGCCTTTCCGCCCGGAACTGCGTCAAAACAGGGAGATAGAGCGATTTACCGTTTCCTCGAAACGGTGAAACGCTCTGGACCGCCTTATGGCGAGCGCTCAGCCGAGGACCTGAGGCGGCTCCGCCGGCCGGACCTGTTTGGGGTCCTGCTCGTTGGCCAGGCTTTCCGCCTCGACCGCCGTCATCTCAAGAAGATAGACGAGCATGTTGTAGCGCGTGCGCGAGAGCATCTTCGCCAGCTTGCGCGTGATTTCCGCGACATATCGCAACGTGCGTGGATCGTTGATCGCCGCGCCCATCGTGAGCTCCTGAATGCCAGAGCCAAGTTTTCTTGGATCAAGTTATCGTTGGCGCCAACTCACGACTCACGGCGCATCGGCAAGGTCGCAGGTTTGCGATAAAAACTGAAATCAATTTTTGATAAGCATCATGCTTGGGTCAGAAGATTTCGCTGCCTTTTTGGTGGTATCGTCGCTTGCTGCATCAATATTGAGCACGAGGCAAACTTGCGGTTGTCTGCTTGCGACGGGTTGATCTTTCTCCGGGAATGTTGATCGCCGTGGCAGTCAGGAGCGACGTCGGGTGCGGCTTAGTTCTTGTAGGCGGAACAAAAGGCGGGCGGGTTGTCGTTGCCGATCATGGCGCAGCCGCGCTTGATCTCGTCGATCATCATGCTGCATGCATTTTGCCCGTTGCAGGGCGGATGGGTCGCCGGCGACACCCGGACGCATTGCGAGACATACTGGTCCGACTTCGCCTTTCCCGCGGATTGCACGCATGGCCGCGTGTCGTTCCGGCTTGCCTGTGCAGCGGCGGGTTTCGCAGACGCCGTGCCAGCCGTCGCGGGCGCGGCGCTGCCGCCGGTTTGCGGCACGCAGGAGAGGTCGCCTTCGGGACATTGCAACTGGTGCTGCAACTGCGCCAGCCGCACCTTGGTCAACTCCGCCTTGCAGGACTCGATCAGGCTCGAATGCGCGGAGCCATCGGCATAGGGCTCGGTGCGGAAGGCGCATTCCTTGTCGCGGAACGGGATCCAGGCGCGCTGCGCCTCGCGCAGGCGCTTCAGGTCGGTGGGAGCCAGACGTCCCGCCAGCTCCTTGTAGACTGCATTGAGCCCCGCGTCCGCCGAAGCGGCATTCGCGGCCGTGCAGGTCGCAAGGTCGGCCTGCGTCTTCGCTGCCGCGCAGTCGATGGTTGCCGCACGGGCGGCGGGAGTGGTGGGAAGCATGGTCAACCCGGCGACGACTGCGAAAATCGCGACCGCCAGCGAGGCCGAAAGGAGCGAGGTCTTGGCTGACATCTGATCTGTCCTCTGCTTGTACCCGCCGCTCGCGCCAGCATAGGTTGAGACAACAGCGGCGATCAACGCCAAACCTGTGACGTGGCAAGCAAAGTGTGACCGGGCGAAAGCGGAGGAACGAACAATCCTTCCTTGAAGGGAGACATTCCGGCAGGATAGAGGGGCGTGTCCGCCAGCCTCTTCGTCAATCATAAGGCGAAGCTAGGATGCTTTTCCGGAATCGATTTGGATCAACAGGTGTTTCGGCTCCCGCGTCTCCAGCCGGTTCGCAATCTTGGCCGCTTGGGGTGAGATTGGTTGGCCCTGCAGCCCGCTCGCGGGTTCAGCGGCGAGAGCAATGTGAGCGGTCTCGTCTTCGAACAGAACCACCTGCGTCGCCAGCGCGGTTGTCGTGGCGACCTGGAAGAAAATGAAAGCCAGGGCGAGATAGCGGATCACGGGCGTCCAAACGCTTCGGCCGGCAACTGGTTCCAGTCGGTCGAGTTTTTTGCTGAACGGCCAAAGACAGCGAGCGGGGGTCTCATCCCAGGCCCTGGCTCTTGCGAAGCGCCGATCTCCCGTGCAAAAGCCGGCCATGCTTATCATCAACGACCTTACGCTGCGCATGGCGGGGCGGCTGCTTCTCGATCATGCTTCATTGACGCTGCCGGCCGGCACAAAGGCCGGCCTTGTCGGCCGCAACGGCACCGGCAAGACGACGCTGTTCAAGGCGATCACCGGCGATTTCCCTTCGGAGACCGGTTCAATCAGCCTGCCGAAAAGCACCCGCATCGGCCAGGTGGCGCAGGAAGCGCCCGGCACCGAGGAGCCGCTGATCGACATCGTGCTCAAGGCCGATATTGAGCGCACCGCCCTGCTCGAAGAGGAAAAGACGGCGACCGACGCGCACCGTATTGCCGACATCCACATGCGGCTGGCCGACATCGACGCCCACTCGGCCGAGTCCCGCGCGGCCACCATCCTTGCCGGCCTCGGCTTCGACGACGCGGCGCAGCGCCGCCCGGCTTCCTCCTTCTCGGGCGGCTGGCGCATGCGCGTGGCTTTGGCCGCCGTGCTGTTTTCCGAGCCTGACCTTCTGCTGCTCGACGAGCCGACCAACTATCTCGACCTCGAAGGCACGCTCTGGCTGGAGAATTACGTCTCGAAATATCCGCACACGGTTCTGCTGATCTCCCACGACCGTGACCTGCTCAATCGCGCCGTCAATTCCATCGTCCACCTCGATCAGAAGAAGCTGACCTTCTGGCGCGGCGGCTACGACCAGTTCGAGCGCCAGTACACCGAGCAAAAGGAACAGCAGGAAAAGGGCCGCATCAAGCAGGAAGCCGCCCGCAAGCATATGGAATCCTTCGTCGAGCGTTTTCGCGCCAAGGCCTCCAAGGCCAGGCAGGCGCAGTCGCGCATCAAGGCGCTGGAAAAGATGAAGCCGATCGCGGCGATCGTGAACGACGCGGTGCGGCCATTCTCGTTTCCGGAGCCGGTGAAGACGGTGGCATCGCCGATCGTTGCGCTCAACAACGTCAGTGTCGGTTATACGCCCGGTGAGCCGATCCTGAAGAAGATGACCTTGCGCATCGATGCCGATGACCGCATCGCGTTGCTCGGCGCCAACGGCAACGGCAAGTCGACCTTCGCCAAGCTTCTGTCCGGCCGGCTGAAGCAGGAGGCCGGCACGATGACATTGGCGCCTGGGCTGAAGGTGGCGATCTTTGCCCAGCACCAGCTCGACGATCTCAGGCCTGAGGAAAATGCCTACGAACATGTTCGCAGGCTGATGCCGGAGGCGCCGGAATCGAAGGTGCGCGGCCGTGTCGCCCAGTTTGGGCTTACCACCGAGAAGATGAACACCGCGGCGAAAGACCTCTCCGGTGGCGAGAAGGCGCGCCTCCTGATGGGCTTGTCCGCTTTCGAGGGCCCGAACCTCTTCATCCTCGACGAGCCGACCAACCACCTCGACATCGACAGCCGTGAATCGCTGATCCATGCGCTGAACGACTTTCCGGGCGCCGTGATCCTGATCTCGCACGATCGGCACCTGCTCGAAGCCACCGCCGACCGGCTCTGGCTGGTCAAGGACGGCGCGGTCAATCCCTATGACGGCGACCTCGAGGATTACAAGACGCTGGTCACCGGCGTGTCCGCCAACCGCCGCGAGCAGAAGGAGGCGGACAAGGCGTCCAAGGCCGATCGCCGCCGCGAGGCGGCCCAGCGCCGCGCGGCACTGGAGCCTTTAGCCAAGGAAATCCGCGCCACCGAGGCGCTCATGGACCGCATCCGCAAGCGCATCGACCTGATCGAGGACGAGCTGGCCAACCCGGCCGTCTACGAAAAGGACCCCTCGACCGCGACGCAGCTTGCGAAGGAGCGCTCGCAACTGGCGCAGACGCTGGCGCAAAACGAGGACAGGTGGCTGACGATGTCGGCGGAGTATGAGGAAGGGATCGCGGAGTAACGCTATTTCCCTTCTCCCCTTGTGGGAGAAGGTGGATCGGCGCGCAGCGCCGAGACGGATGAGGGGTGTTCCAGCGGAGTGAGACGCTGGAATTGGGTAAAGCGGTGCGGGAAACGTCGATGTCCAGAAAATTGTGGATCAATGCAGGCAGCCTTCTGGCGGTCGACTCGAACGCAAGTGTCAAATGCCCGGAATGTGGCGAAGCGGACCTCAAAGTTTTCGACACCAAGGCAGGCGAAGATCATATCGAGCGGCACATGCGCTGCCCGAAATGCGGCGCTTATAGCGCGCTGTATAAAAACATCACTGAGTAGCCGACATTAGGTTTGATTCCAGCTTGGCAGTTGCCTTGCAAGACAACCGCCTCATTTCTTCCAACACCCCTCATCCGTCTCGGCGCTACGCGCCGATCCACCTTCTCCCGCAAGGGGAGAAGGGGGAGCCCATCTGGCCCTACACCTCGTCCCTAAAACCCGCTACACACCCCGCATGAACCAGCACGCCAAGCTCCGGATCGGCCATTCGGCCTGCCCGCATGATTGCCCCTCCACCTGCGCCCTCGAAGTCGAGCTGCTCGAAGACAACCGCATCGGCCGCGTCCACGGCGCCAAGGCGAACAGCTACACGGCGGGTGTCGTCTGCGCCAAGGTCGCGCGCTATGCCGACCGCGTCCACCATCCCGACCGGCTGCTGAAACCGCTGGTGCGCGCCGGCGCCAAGGGCGAGGGCGCCTGGAAGGAAGCCAGCTGGGAAGCAGCCCTCGACCTTGTGGCGGAAAAATTCATTGCAGCCGAAGAAAAATACGGCTCGGAGACGGTCTGGCCTTATTTCTACGCCGGCACGATGGGGCTGGTGCAGCGCGACGGCATCCAGCGGCTGCGCCACGCCAAGAAATACTCGGGCTTCTTCGGCTCGATCTGCACCAATCTCGCCTGGACCGGCTGGATGATGGGAGCGGGCGCGCTGCGCGGTCCCGATCCGCGCGAGATGGCGAAATCCGACTGCGTGGTGATCTGGGGCACCAATGCCGTGGTCACCCAAGTCAACGTGATGACCCATGCGACAAGGGCGCGCAAGGAGCGTGGGGCCAAGATCGTCGTCATCGACATCTACGACAACGCCACGATGAAGCAGGCCGATCTCGGCCTGGTGCTGAAGCCCGGCACCGACGGCGCGCTCGCCTGCGCGGTCATGCATGTGCTGTTCCGCGACGGGCTGGCCGACCGCGCCTATCTCGAGAAATACACCGATGATCCGCGTGGGCTGGAAGAACATTTGCGGACGCGCACACCCGAATGGGCGGCCGCCATAACCGGGCTATCCGTCGCCGAGATCGAGGCATTCGCCCATCTCGTCGGCAACACCAAGAAGACCTACTTCCGGCTCGGCTACGGCTTTGCCCGCCAGCGCAACGGCTCCGTCAATATGCATGCCGTCTCCTGCATCGCCGCCGTCATTGGCGCCTGGCAGTATGAGGGCGGCGGCGCCTTCCACTCCAACTCCGGCATCTTCCAGCTGAACCAGGACGTTCTGGAGGGCACCGCGATGCGCGACCCCAAGGTGCGTTATCTCGACCATTCGCGCATCGGCCCGGTGCTGACGGGCGCGG
The DNA here is from genome assembly GCF_006439475.1 of Mesorhizobium sp. B2-8-9. NCBI lineage: Bacteria > Pseudomonadati > Pseudomonadota > Alphaproteobacteria > Hyphomicrobiales > Phyllobacteriaceae > Mesorhizobium > Mesorhizobium sp. B2-8-9. Next base: position 17,026 of record NZ_VFTQ01000031.1, read on the forward strand.
CCGATGCGCTCTATGGCGGTCCCCCGGTGACGGCGATGCTGATCCAGAACACCAATCCGGCCAATGTCGCGCCCGAGCAGCGGCTGGTGAGAAAGGGGTTTCTGCGCGAGGACCTGTTCACCTGCGTGCATGAGCAGTTCATGACCGACACGGCCAAGCTCGCCGACGTCGTGCTGCCGGCGACGATGTTTCTGGAGCATGACGACATCTACAAGGGCGGCGGCAACCAGCACATCACGCTGGGCCCCAGGCTGATCGAGCCGCCGGAAGGGCCGAGAACCAACCACTATGTCAATGAGGAGCTCGCCAAGCGGCTCGGCGTCGGCGACCGGCCCGGCTTCGGCCTGACCGAGCGCGAGCATATCGACATCATCCTCGGCAAGCGCGGGCTCGGCAGCTTCGACAGCCTGAAGGCTGAGAAGTGGGTCGACCTGCAGCCCGGCTTCGACGACGCGCATTTCATCAACGGCTTCGGCCATGCCGACAAGAAATTCCACTTCCGGCCCAACTGGACCGGGCAGTCGGCGCCCAACCGGCCGCCGAAAAGCATGGGTCTGTTCGGCCCGCTGGGACGGCTGCCGGAATTCCCCGATCATGTCGAACTGATCGAGGTCGCGGACGAGGAGCATCCGTTCCGGCTGGCGACCTCGCCGGCGCGCAATTTTTTGAACTCGACTTTTGCCGAGACGCCAGTGTCGAGGGCCAGGGAAGGCCGGCCCGAATTGTTGCTCCATCCCGAAGATGCCGTGGCGCTCGGCATCGAGGATGGCGGCCGCGTCGAGGTCGGCAACCGGCGCGGCGACGTGGTGCTGCACGCAAAATTTTTCGACGGTGTGAAGCGCGGTGTGGTGATCGCCGAAGGCATCTGGCCGAACAGCGCGCATGAGCGCGGCGAAGGCATCAACGTGCTGACCGGCGCCGATGCGCCCGCGCCCTATGGCGGCGCCGCCGTCCATGACAACAAGGTGTGGCTGCGGAAAGCTGAAGAGTCCGGCGCCTAGCCTCCCATCTGGCCCAAGCACCTCTCGTCGCACCCGCCAGCTCCGGCGTCTATAGAAGCGCTTGTCTCGGCAACGAGGGAGGATGTCGTGGCCAAGGTCTCGCTTCTGGGCATTCCGCATGACGAGAATTCGTCCTATCTGCGCGGGCCTGCCGAGGCGCCGCCGCTGATCCGGCGCGAGCTCGCCAGCGACGCCTACAGTTCCTGGACCGAAACCGGCTTCGACCTGACGGACCGCTTCGTCGATCACGGCGACATCGATTTCACGCAAGGTGGCGACCCGTGGCAGCGGATCGAGGCGGAGGTGGGCCGCGCGCTCGACGCCGGCCATCCGCTGATCTCGCTCGGCGGCGACCATGCGATCTCCTGGCCGGTGCTGCGCGCGGTGCGCCGCCGCTGCCGGAGCTTCACGATCGTCCACATAGACGCGCATCCGGACATTTATCATTCCTATGACGACAATCCGCGTTCGCACACTTCGCCCTTCGCCCGGATCATGGAAGAGAAGCTGGCCGACCGGCTGATCCAGATCGGCCTGCGCACCGTCAACGATCACCATCGCGACCAGTTCAAGCGCTTCGGCGTCGAGGTGGTGGAGATGCGGCATTTCAAGGAAGGCTTGCAGCTCGACCTTCAGACGCCTGTCTACATCTCGATGGATATCGACGCTCTCGATCCGGCCTTCGCTCCCGGTATCTCTCACCGTGAGCCCGGCGGCTTGACCACGCGCCAGGTCATCGGTCTGGTCCAGGCAATAGACCAACGAATAGTCGCCGCCGACGTCGTCGAATACAATCCGCGCCAGGACCTATCCAACGTGACGGCGCTGGTTGCCGCCAAGCTGGTGAAGGAGATTGCCGGCATGATGCTGAAGACCAACGTCGCGGTTTGAATCAATTTGCCAAGGCGGCATGCTAGAGGATTGTTCCGACTCAGCTTTCGACAGGGATCGCCATGCCGCAGCCGCTCAGGATAGCCATCGCCGGCGCGCTCGGCCGCATGGGCCGGCAGATGGCCGAGACAATCGCTGCCGATTCCCGGCTGGAACTCGTCGCCGGCTTCCATCGGCCGGGCAGCGCGGGAGAGGGACTGGTCGAGCGCGACGAAGCTCTGGCGCTTGCCGATGTGGTCGTCGACTTCACCATGCCCGCGGCTTCCGCCGAACTGGCCAAGGCCTGCGCGGCGCGCGGCGGTCCGGCGCTGGTAATCGGTTCGACCGGCTTCAGCGCCTCGGAACTGGCGGCGATTGCCGACGCCGCGAAGAAAGTCGCCATCATGCGCTCCGGCAGCTACTCGCTCGGGCTCAACATGCTGACCGGCCTGGCCGAGCAGGCGGCAAGGGCGCTTGCCGCCGACGACTGCGACATCGAAATTTTTGAAGCGCATCATCGCATGAAGGTCGATGCGCCGTCGGGCACGGCGCTGATGCTGGGCGAGGCGGCCGCGCGAGGACGTGGCGTCGTGCTGGACGATGTGGCGAGACGCGCCCGCGATGGCCTCGTTGGTCCGCGCAATGCCGGCGAGATCGGCTTTGCCGTTATGCGCGGCGGCAGCGTCGTCGGCGAGCACAGCGTCAGCTTCCTGAGCGACAGCGAGAGGCTCACGCTTTCGCATGCCGCGGGCGACCGCTCGATGTTCGCCCGCGGCGCCATCGCGGCTGCGCTCTGGGTCGCCGGACGGCCGCCCGGCGAATACGACATGCGCGATGTGCTGGGCTTCACTGCCTTGTGACCGGAAACCCCGCCGGACTCCATTCCACGGCTGCTAAAACGGCTGAAAGCCAGCTGAAAGCTTGGCCATGCCATGACAGTTTTGTGGCGGTCGCCACATGAACGGCCTGGGAGCGGCCGACAGGAGGAATGCGGCGCGGCGCGCCGCCCAGTGGAGGAAGACTAGTGACCCGTTTCATCTCTAAACGCGCCCTGCGTTCAGTGGCGCTGACGCTTGCCATGGTTAGCGCTGGCGCATCGACGGCATCGGCTGCCGACAAGATCACCATCATCGTCGGCGGCATGGAAAAGCAGATCTATCTGCCGGCCGTGCTCACCCAGCAGCTCGGCTACTTCAAGGACGAGGGGCTGGACGTGGAGTTGGTGAACTCCCGCGCCGGCGTCGAGGCCGAGAATGAGTTGCTGGCAGGCGCCGTGCAGGGCGTCGTCGGCTTCTACGACCACACCGTCGATCTGCAGTCGAAGGGCAAGTACATCCAGTCGATCGTGCAGTTCAGCCAGGCGCCGGGCGAGGTCGAGCTGGTCTCGGCCAAGCACCCGGAAATCAAGTCGCCGGCCGACTTCAAGGGCGCGACGCTCGGTGTCACCGGCCTCGGCTCCTCGACCGATTTCCTGACGCAGTATCTCGCGGTTCGCAGCGGCCTGAAGCCGGGCGACTACACGCTGCTTCCCGTCGGCGCCGGCAACACTTTCATCGCCGCCGTCAAGCAGGACCAGATCCAGGCCGGCATGACCACCGAGCCGACCATCGCTAAGCTGCTCCAGACCGGCGAGGCCAAGGTCCTGGTCGACATGCGCACGCCCGAAAAGACCAAGGCGGCGCTCGGCGGCGACTACCCGGCTGCCTCCTTCTACGTCCAGTCGAGCTGGCTCGAAGGTCACAAGGACGAGGCGCAGAAGCTCGCCAACGCCTTCGTCAAGACGATGAAGTTCATCGCCGGCCATTCGGCCGAGGAGATCGCCGACAAGATGCCGAAGGACTATTACGCCGGCAGCAAGGACCTCTATGTTCAGGGTCTGGCAGGCGGCAAGGCGATGTTCACGCCGGATGGTCGCATGCCGGCCGATGGACCGCAGACCGTGCTGAAGGTTCTGTCGACCTTCTCGAAGAGCCTGCAGGGCAAGCAGATCGACCTATCGAAGACCTACACGACCGAGTTCGTCGACGCGGCGAAGTAGGCGCCGGCAGGCGAGGGCGGACGGACCCCGTCCGCCCTTGAAAAGCAAGAGCTTGCGTCGGCCGCCTGAATCAATTCGGCGGCCGTGTTTCCGGATGCCGGCGAGCAGGGCCCGCGGGCCCGGATCGCGCCATCCCCGCGCCACCACAACAGGAGTGTGCCATGCAATCGCAGATCATGGCGGCGGAGAAACTGTCTCCCGCCGCGCCGCCGGTTGACGCCGCGATAGCCATCGACGATGTGACGCTGCGCTTCGTCACGCCCGACGGCCACATGATGACGGCGATCCGCGATTTCACCATGACGGTGGCGCGCGGCGAGTTCGCCTGCGTCGTCGGCCCGACCGGCTGCGGCAAGTCGACGACGCTCAACCTCGTCACCGGCCTGTTGCGTCCGACTACCGGCAATGTCCGGGTCATGGGCAATCCGGTCACCGACATCAGCCGGGACATCGGATTCGTCTTCCAGGCCGACGCGCTGTTTCCGTGGCGCAGCGTCCTCGATAACGTCGCCGCCGGTCCGCTCTTCCGCGGCACGCCGAAGAAAGAAGCCTATGAGAAGGCGCGCGACTGGATCGGCCGGGTCGGCCTTTCGCGGTTCGAGAAGCATTATCCGCACCAGCTTTCGGGCGGCATGCGCAAGCGCGCGGCACTTGCCCAGACCTTCATCAACCAGCCCAAGATCCTGTTGATGGACGAGCCCTTCAGCGCGCTCGACATGCAGACCCGCACGGCAATGCAGGACGAATTGCTGGACCTCTGGTCGGGGCTGAAATCATCCGTCGTCTTCGTCACGCATGACCTCGAGGAAGCGGTAGCGCTGGCCGACAAGGTCTATGTGCTCACCGCCGGTCCGGGCACGGTGAAGAGCGTCTACCGCATCGACCTGCCGCGCCCGCGCGTCATGTCCGACATTCGCTACGACCCGAAATTCATCGAGATTGCCAAGGTGATCTGGAACGATCTGCGTGAGGAAGTGCAGCTCGGCCAAAGCCGTGGCTTGCAAGCGAGCCATTGAAAGGAGACTTGCCATGACCGCCATCTCTCCAACCGATCAGGCCGCAGCCCGCGCCACCTCGATCGTCGCCGCGGAAGCGCAGGCGAGGGCACGACTGCGCAAACGCCATGCTCTGGTCATCGGCCTGCGCCTCGCGATCCTCGTCGTCTTCCTAGGCCTTTGGGAACTCTGCGCCGACTACAACATCATCGACCCGTTCTTCTTCTCCAGCCCGTCGGGCATCTGGGAACAGATCTGGTCCTGGATCACCGAGGGCACCTCGCAGGGGCCGCTCTGGCTGCAGATCTATGTGACGCTGGAGGAAACCTTCCTCGGCTTCGCTATCGGCGCCGTCGGCGGCATCGTGGCAGGCATCATCCTTGGTCGCAACAAGCTGCTGGCCGATGTGTTCTCGATCTATATCAAGATCGCGAACTCCGTGCCGCGCGTGGTGCTCGGCTCGGTGTTCATCATCGCGCTCGGGTTGGGCATGGCTTCCAAAGTGGCGCTGGCCGTCGTCATGGTGTTCTTCGTCGTCTTCGCCAACGCCTTCCAGGGCGTGCGCGAGGCTGACAGGGCGATGATTGCCAACGCCCAGATCCTCGGCGCCTCGCCGTTCCAGATCACCACCTCGGTCATCATTCCTTCGGCGATGAGCTGGATCCTCGCCAGCCTGCATGTCTCGTTCGGTTTTGCGCTGGTCGGCGCGGTCGTCGGCGAGTTTCTCGGCGCCAAGCAGGGCATGGGCCTTTTGATCTCCACCGCGCAGGGCGCCTTCAACGCCAATGGCGTCTTCGCCGCCATGATCATCCTGGCGGTGATGGCGCTGGTGGTGGAGTTCATCATCACCCGCTTCGAGAACTATGTGGTGAAGTGGCGCCCGGCGCCGTTCAACGAGCAGGGGACCTGAGCAATCACCGCACATCATCATGTCTGGTGTGCGGCTTCACCTAGTGTATGACAAAGTCACCCGCCTTGTGCTATACTGAGGGGTATCGAGGAGACGAGCCGTGCGAAACTCCCAGCCCCTGACGATCACACTGCCGCTCGAGATGGCGCAGATGGTGAAAAATAAAGTTGCCTCAGGCGAATACGCCACCGAGAGCGAAGTCATCCGTGATGGCCTGCGTACGTTGGCTGCCCGTGACGCGGCGATTGAACGCTGGCTGCGCGAGGCAGTCGTGCCGACGATGCAGGATGCGCGCGCCCATCCTGAGAAGCTTTTGACGGCCGAACAGCTGCGCCGCAATCTCTCTGAGCACATCAACGCGATCGCCGCCAAACCGCGCTCCGGTGCATGAAATATCAGGTCAGGTTCCATGCTGCCGCCGAGCGGGACATTGCCGAGTTGCTGAGCGAGCTCGCGCCAAAGGCTGGCGTGGCAACTGCTTTGCGTTTTGTCGGGCGCATTGTCGACTATTGTCTCGACTTTGAAACTTTTCCGGAGCGGGGCAGGCGTCATGACGAAATCGCACCGGGTTTGCGCACGGTAGGATGGCGCCGACGCGCAACGATCGCGTTCGAAATCGTGGATGACAAAGTGGTCATCCTCCGGATTCTTTATTCGGGTCGTACGCTCGAATTGCCGGACGAAGAGTCCGAACATTGAGGTAGGCCTTAGGCCAGCGGCAGCCGGACCTCGACTTTGAGCCCGCGCGCGGCGGCGTCGCCCACAGTGACGCTGCCGCCGGCATTCTCGACCACCTCGCGCACGATTGCCAAGCCGAGCCCGCTGCCTTCCTCTGCCGAGCCGGCGAGGCGGTAGAAGCGTTCGAAGACATGCTCCCGCTCCTCGGCCGGAATGCCGGGGCCGGTATCGGCCACCGTCAGCACGCCCTCGCGATCGACCATCGCCAGCCTGACAGTCACCGCGCCGCCAGCCGGCGTGTAGCGCAGCGCGTTGTCGACCAGATTGACGATCATCTCGCGCAGCATCGTGCCGTCGCCGATCACCGCCACCGGTCCGTTCTCCTCGAGGCCGAGGTCGATGTCGCGCTTGATCGCCACCGGTGCCTGCGCTTCCAGCACGTGGCGGGCGGCCTCGGTGAGGTCGATGCGGTCGGCGCGTGGCCGCCGGCTGCCGGGCTCGGCGCGCGAAAGCGTGAGCAATTGTTCAGCGAGCCGCGCCAGCCTGCCGGAACTCGCTTGCAACGCGACCAGCGCCTCCTGGCGCCGATCGGACACGGTTTCCCGCAAGGCATAGCTTGCCTGCGTCGACAAGAGCGCCAGCGGCGTGCGCAACTGGTGCGCGGCATTGGCGATGAAGCGTCGCTGCGCCGCCATTTGCGCCCGCACGCGCTCCATATAGGCGTTGAGCGCCTCGATCAGCGGCCGGATCTCGCTCTGCGCGCCCGGGACCTCGACCGGATCGAGATCGCTGCGGCTTCGCGAGCGCACGGCATCGCGCAGCCGGATCAGCGGCGCCAGGCCGCGGCGCAGGCCAAGCAGCACGAACACGCCGGCAATGGCCACCAAGGCAAGCTGCTGGGCGAAGGCGCTGAGCCACAGGCGCTTGACCATGGCGTCATGTCCGGCGAGCGTGACGCCGACCGTGACCTTGATCGGCGAATCGCTGCCGGCGCCGATCACGGCATGGCTGAGCGTTGCCAGGCGCAGCGGGTGATCGCGGTAGGTGGCTTCGACGCTGCCGCGATCCGGCGCCTCGGGCAGGTCCGGATAGCCGCTCAGCAGCCGCCCGCCGGCGGTCTCGACGCGATAATAGACGCTGTCGCGGTCGCCGGTGTCGAACATCTCGATCGCCGCCGGCGGCACGGTAGCGTCGAGCGCGCCGTCGGCCATCGCCACCTGCTCGGCGATGGCGCGTGCCGAGCCGACCAGCATGCGATCGGTGACGAGGTCTGCCGTCGCCAGCGCGTTGCGCTGGCTGGTCCACAGATTGATGGCGGCGAGCCCAGCCAGCGGCAGCACCACCCAGGCCAGCAACTGCAGGCGAAGGCTGCCGAACCGGAGCCTGTCGATTTTCATGGCGCCGGATCATCGTAGCGCAACAGGTAGCCCAGGCCGCGCAAGGTGGCGATCTGGACGCGCGATCCCTCAAGCTTCTTGCGCAGCCTGTGCACATAGATCTCGATGGCGCTGGGGTCGGCGTCGGTGTCGAAGTCGTAGATCGCGGTCGAGAGCGCCGCCTTGCTCACCGTGCGACCGGCCTTGACGACGAGCTGTTCCAGCACCGCGTGCTCACGCGGCGTCAGCGACAGCGTCGCGCCGGCAAGCGAGAACAGCCTGGTGTTGGTATCAAAGGTGAGATCGCCGCAGGAAACGATCGGCGCGGTGCGGTCGTTGGCGCGGCGCAGCTGCACGCGGATGCGCGCTTCCAGCTCCTCGATCTGAAATGGTTTCGCCAGATAGTCGTCGGCGCCTTCGTTGAGGCCCTTGACCCGGCCGTCAAGGCTGGCATTGGCGGTAAGCACGATAACCGGCACCGGGTGGCCACGCGCCCGCAGCCTTTTCAGCACCTCCATGCCGCCCATGCGGGGCAGGGCAAGGTCGAGGATGATCAAAGCGTGATCCCCGGCGGCTAAAGCATGCTCGACATCCTCGCCCTCATGCACCACGTCGACGACATAGCTCGCCTGGCGCAGCGTCTTGCTCAGCCAATCGGCCAGTTCGCGATTGTCCTCGACAAGCAGCAGCCGCATCGTTCGTCGCTGTTCCTCCCAACGGCGTCGACCTTCGCCAAAGGGCGGCAGGCGGCGTCCAAATTGGTTCCCGAGGCAACCGATAGTATCGATCCGCGCGCAAGGCAAACGTGGTTTCTCGGCGACCGCCACCCCGGTCATGGTGCCTGCCGAGCCACCTGTTCGGTTGCGCAAGCGATAAAACCGAACCGTTCGGTTCAATTAATGTTGACGGTTCGTATTGCCAGGGTCAACACCGGACCTGTTATCCAGGTGCCGCACCGCGCGATGACCCCCGTAACCGTTTGATAACAAACGACAAGAATGTGGCCGCTGCGTAGTTCACCTAATTTCAAGATCGAACCGAACGGTTCAGTTCACAATTTTTTGTGATTGGAAATGGCAACAGGGCCGACCCATTTCGGGGTGGTCCGAGCGACGCGAATTTCCATTACGGCACGCCACTAGACGGACACGACTTTTGAAATCTGGAGTATCTGAAATGAACAAGATTGCTTTTGCCGCCGCTGCTTTCCTCATTGCCACGGGCAGCGCTTTCGCTGGCAGCGACCACTACGGTTCCGACAATGTCAACCAGCCGGCCGTGACGGCCCCCGCGAGCAACGTCGACAACACCGTCACCGGTTCGATCCGCAAGCTCGACAAGTTCGAGCAGCGCGAGTTCCACATCACACCTGATCAGAACCAGCCGCAGTCGGGCCAAGGCATCTGGGGCCGCTAACCGGCGCGCCTCCTAACCCGCTTCAACCAACAACCTTCAAATCTGGAGTAACTCAAATGACCAAGATCGCTCTTACCGCCGTCGCCCTGCTTGTCGCCACGGGCGCCGCTTTCGCCAGCTCGGACAATTACGGAGCGGCCAATGCCAAACAGCCGGCTGTCACCATCGACCGGACTGTGACGACCTCGATCGCGAAGTCGGACGCGGATGTCCGAAGGCCGGTGGTGCAGGGCACCGATCACAACCTGTTCGGCAACCACTGATCCGACCCGGAAAAAAGCAGGCGGCGGGCTTGTCCCGCCGCTCTGTTTTTCTGCAGCCGGCTAACGCCGTTTGAATCGCATCACAAGTATTTGTCATCACAAGCATTTGTAATCGTTTGTCTTTTTCTGAGCGAAGTCCGATCCGACACTGCCATGGCAGCTGAAAAGCGAACGCGCCGGGAATAAACCCAGGCCGCCGCGGGTCTTTTCGGCAGCAGGGCCATCCTCCCAAGGCCATCGCCCGACGAAACCAAACGGACAAGGAAAACCGAAATGACCAGGATCGCTCTCACCACTGTCGCAATGCTTCTCGCGATGGGCTCCGCCTTCGCCGGCAGCGACCACTACGGCGCCGATGGCGTCAACCAGGCAGCCACCGTTGGCTCCGACACCAGCGTCACGGCTTCGATCCCGAAGCACAACACAGTCAAGCCGGCCCCGAAGGTCGATACCGAGATGAAGACTGGCGCGACCGGCGCTGCGGATTGGCCGGGTCCGCCATCGGACAACTGGGGCAATTGAGCTCGTCTTTGAAAATATTGAAGGCGGCGGGCTTGCCCGCCGCCTTGCTTATGGGCCGCCAGGCTTCGGGCTACGTCAAATCCTTCGGCCGAACAAAATGCGTCAGTCGGGCGCCACGGAAGTCGAGATCGGCCCAATCCTTGTCCAGCGTGAACCGGACAAGAGCTGCCGTCGGAAACTTCGCTTCGATCTTCTTGAAAACGCTCTCATCCGTTCCGGGGCCGGCCAGCCGCAACACAAAGTGCTGCAGGCCGGGATTGTGGCCGATCACTATCAGGCTCGCTGCCTTGGCCTGCCGCACGCGCGCCAGGATCGCACCGGCAGCCGCCTCGTAGAGTTCGTCGGCGAATTGCGCCGGCACGTTCTTCGGGAGTTCGGCCGCAACCAGCCGCCAGGTATCGCGCGTGCGCAGCGCCGGCGACACCAGCGCCAGATCCGGCAGCCAACCGCGCTGGGCAAGCTCCCGCCCCATCAGCGGCGCCGTCTTTAAGCCGCGCGCGGCTAGCGGCCGGTCGAAATCCTCAAGCTTGGGATCGTCCCGACTCGACTTGGCGTGGCGGAGGATAAGAAGTTGTCTCAGGGGCATTGCAGCCTCTACGGCGTGATCCGCGCCAGCTGCTCGAGGTCGGTCTCCTCGCGCAGCGGGTCGGGCGCCATCACCACCGAGGTGGCGTTGTCGGCGTCGTCGGCGAAATGGGCAAGCACGGTGTGGCCCTTTTCCATGCGCGCCTTGCCTTCGGCGACCAGACCCAGCGCCAGCGGATAGAGCCGGTGCTCCACCTTCAGCACGCGCGCGGCAAGCGTGTCCTCATTGTCGCCGACCATCACCGGCACGGCGGCCTGCGCGATGATCGGGCCGTCATCCATCTCGGGCGTGACGAAATGCACCGAGCAGCCATGGATGCGAACACCGGCGCGGATGGCCCGCGCATGCGTGTCCAGACCCTTGAAGGCCGGCAGCAGGGCAGGGTGGATGTTGACCATGCGCCCCTGCCATTTCTCGACCAGGCCGCGGCCGAGGATCCGCATATAGCCGGCAAGGGCTACGATGTCGGCGCCGAAGCCGACAAGCGCGGCGTCGAGCGCGGCGTCATAGGCATCCTTGCTCGGATGGTCGGCGCGCTGGATGACCTTGGTGGCGATGCCGCGCGACTGGGCGATGCCGAGGCCGGCCGCGTTGGCGCGGTCGGAAATGACGCCGACGATTTCCGCCGGATAGATTGGATCGGCGGCGGCCGCGATCAGCGCCGTCATGTTGGAGCCCCGTCCCGAGATCAGGACGACCGTTCGTTTCCTGCTCATAGGCCGATCGAGCCCCGATAGATAACGCCGGCGTCGCGGCGCGGCACGATGCGGCCAATCGGCGTCACCGTCTCGCCGGCTTCCTGCAGCACCGCCGCGACCTGCGCCGCCTGGCCGGAGGCGACGGCGAGGATCATGCCGATGCCGCAGTTGAAGGCGCGCATCATCTCTTCCGGCGCGACGCCGCCGGTCTTGGCCAGCCACGAGAACACCGGCGGCACGTCGATAGCTTCGAGGTCGAGCTCGGCGGAAAAATCCTTGGGCAAAACGCGCGGAATGTTTTCCGGGAAACCGCCGCCGGTGATATGGGCCAGCGCCTTGATGCCATGCGTGTTGCGGATCGCTTTCAGGATCGACTTCACATAGATGCGTGTTGGCTCGAGCAGCGCCTCGGCGAGGCTGAGCTCCTCGTTGAATGGCGCCGCATCGCTCCAGCTAAGGCCGCTCGCGGCGACGATCCGGCGCACCAGCGAAAAGCCGTTGGAGTGCAGGCCGGACGAGGCAAGGCCGAGCAGCACGTCGCCTTCGACGATGTCGTCGGTCGGCAGCAGCTGGCCGCGCTCGGCGGCGCCCACGGCGAAGCCCGCAAGGTCGTAATCCTTGTCGTGATACATGCCCGGCATCTCGGCGGTCTCGCCGCCGATCAGCGCGCAGCCGGCCTGCCGGCAACCTTGCGCGATGCCGCCGACGATTGAAGCGCCCTGGTCCGGGTCGAGCTTGCCGGTGGCGAAATAGTCGAGGAAGAACAGCGGCTCGGCGCCCTGCACGACGATATCGTTGACGCACATGGCGACGAGATCGATGCCGATCGTGTCGTGCTTGCCGGCATCGATGGCGATCTTGAGCTTGGTGCCCACACCGTCATTGGCCGCGACCAGCACCGGATCGGTGAAGCCGGCGGCCTTCAGGTCGAACAGTCCGCCGAAGCCGCCGATCTCGCCATCGGCGCCCGGCCGGCGCGTGGCGCGCACCAGCGGCTTGATCTTCTCGACCATCAGATTGCCGGCATCGATGTCGACGCCGGCCTCGGCGTAGGTGAGCCCGTTTTTGCGCTCGGCCTTGTCGCCCTTGCTCATCGTCGGCTCGTCCTCGTTTCCATTGCCGGCTCTTCGCATGAATGGTTTCGGGGAGCAAGGATGGCCGTCGTTTCCGCCGACAAAAGCGTGGAAAGTGAGCACCGACATAGGCGATTGGCGAAGGCCGAGATGGCCAATCTCCCCCCTTGCGGGGGAGATGTCCGGCAGGACAGGGGGGTGTGAAGGAATACCAGCGTCGATAATGGTTCTGCCGACACGGCGAAAGAAGAACTCCGAGATGTCCAGGGACAGCACCCCCTCTGCCTTGCCAGGCATCCTCCCCCCACAAGGGGAGATCGGCAGCTTCAGCGCCGCTCCTCCCTTGCCCAATTTTCTTATCTCCATCATCTATTCTCCAATAAAAATCGCGACGGGACATCACGTGACCCTTCCCAACATGATCACGATCATGCGGCTGCTGCTCGTGCCCGCAGTGGTGCTCGCCATGCTGCAGGCGCATTGGGACTGGGCCTTTGCCGGATTCCTCGTTGCCGGCATCTCCGACGGCGTCGATGGCTTTATCGCGCGTCGCTGGAACCAGTCGTCCAGCCTCGGCGCCTATCTCGATCCGATCGCGGACAAGCTTCTGCTGGTCTCGGTCTTCGTCGTCATGGGTTTTGCCGGCGAACTGCCGCTTTGGCTGGTGGTGACCGTGGTCTCGCGCGACGGGCTCATCGTCTGCGCCGTGCTCTTGTCCAGCGTGATGAGCCATCCCGTCGAGGTCAAGCCGCTCTTCGTGTCGAAGGCCAACACCGCCGCGCAGATCGTGCTGGCGGCGCTTGTGCTGGGCGAACTTGCCTTTTCCGTGCACCTGGACCCGTTGCGGACCGCGCTCATATTGCTGACCGGGGTCTTGACCGTGGCTTCGGCCGCAGCCTATCTCGTGGCCTGGCTAAGGCATATGAGCGGCTATGGCGAAGGCTCCCGAACGAGCAACTCCCAAACCGGCGACATCAAGTCGGGCATCGGCAAATCGGGCGGCTCCAACACGGGCGCCTGACGGCGAAGCCGCGGTGATTGAGGCCGACGACAGCTCGGGCGGGCTTCGCCGCCAGGTCTTCTTCTGGCTGGCGACGGCGGTCCTGCTGGCGCTGTTCCTCTACATTTTCTCGGGCATCCTCCTGCCTTTCGTCGCCGGCATGGTGCTCGCCTATTTCCTCGACCCGGTCGCCGACTGGCTGCAGCGGCTCGGCCTCTCGCGCCTGATGGCGACCGTGGTGATCCTGATTGCCTTCATCGTCGTGGTGGTGCTGGCCTTGGTTATCCTGGTGCCGGTGCTGGCCACCCAGATGGCCGATTTCGCCCGCAAGCTGCCGGAATATCTCACCCGCCTACAATCGCTGATCACCAGTTTCGACCCGAAATGGCTGGAGCAGCGTTTCGGCGTCAACGCCGCCGGCCTGCGCGACGGGCTGAATTCGCTGCTCACCTCCGGCTTCAGCCTGCTCACCACCGTCTTCACCTCGATCTGGAGCTCCGGCGTGGCGCTGGTCTCGGTGGTGAGCCTGTTCGTCGTCACCCCGGTCGTCGCCTTCTACATGCTGCTCGACTGGGACCGCATGGTGGCCGAGGTCGACGGCTGGGTGCCGCGCGATCATGTCGAGACGGTGCGTGCGCTTGCCCGCGACATCAACACCGCCACTGCCGGCTTCGTGCGCGGGCAGGGCACGCTTTGCCTGGTGCTCGGCGCCATGTATGCCACGGGCCTGACGCTGACCGGCCTGAACTTCGCCATCCTCATCGGCTTCTTCGCCGGGCTGATCTCCTTCATCCCCTATGTCGGCTCTTTGACCGGGCTGGTGCTCGCCGTCGGCGTCGCCTTCGTCCAGTTCTGGCCGGACTGGACCATGGTGGTCGCCGTGGCCTGCGTGTTCTTCGTCGGCCAGTTCATCGAGGGCAACATCCTGCAGCCGCGGCTGGTCGGAAAGAGCGTCGGCCTGCATCCGGTGTGGCTGATGTTCGCGCTGTTTGCCTTCGGCGCGCTGTTCGGCTTCGTCGGCCTTTTGATTGCCGTGCCGGCCTCGGCGGCGATTGCCGTGCTGGTGCGCTTCGCCATCGCCCGTTATCTGGAATCGCCGCTTTACAAGGGCAACGGCACACAGCCCGCGCCGCAATTGCCGGCCGACCGCGGCGGCGGCCATCGCTCGACGCGGGGCTGAAATGACGGCTCAACCAGCCGACCCGCCGCGCCAGCTGCCGCTCGATCTCGGCCACGGCACCGGCTATTCGCGCGACGAGCTCGTCGTCTCGGGCACCAATGCGCAAGCGGCATCGCTGATCGACCGCTGGCCGGACTGGCCGTCGCCGGTGGTCGTGCTGGCCGGGCCGCCCGGCTCGGGCAAGACGCACCTCGCCCGGATCTGGCAGGATCGGACGCATGCCGTCGCCATCGATCCCGGCCGGATCGGCGAGCACATTGCCGGGCTCGGCAGCAGGCCGGCGCTCATCGACGACATCGACAAGACGGCGGTCGACGAGCAGGGCCTGTTCCACCTGATCAACGCCGTGCGCGGCGCGGGCTCGACGCTGCTTTTGACGGCGCGGCGTTTCCCCTCCGCCTGGCGCGTCGCGCTGCCCGATCTCATCTCGCGGCTGAAGGCGGCGTCGACGGTCGAGATCCACGAGCCCGACGACCTTTTGCTTGCCGGCGTCATCACCAAGCTCTTCGCCGACCGCCAGGTCGAGGTCGAGCCGCATGTGGTGCAATATCTGGTGCGTCGCATCGAGCGCTCGCTCGCGACCGCCATGCGCGTCGTCGAGCGCCTCGACCGCGCCGCACTCGAACGCAAGACGCCGATCACCCGCGCCTTGGCCGCCGAGACCGTGAGCGCCATGGACGAAGGGCAGGGCGAGTTCGATATTTAGCCACCGATAGCGCACGGCGGTTACGCCCATAGCCCGGCCAGATGCTGGGCCAGAAGATACACGCCTGTGCGCCGCGATGTAACAGGCGGCGACAAGGACGAAAAACATCAGGCTGGCGGACCGCGACCGCGCGACGCCACCCGGTCTCTTGCTCGGCCGGTTGTTCCAAACCCAGAGCGCAGCGCACAGAATTGCCCAGACCACCATGACCGGAACGGCAAAGCCGTAATAGGCTAAATAGGCCGGGCCGATCAGCGACAGCACCGCCTCGACAACAGGCATGGGAAATCCCCTTTTGTTCAAAGCTTAGACCGGCGACAAAGTTGGAAGCGAGGGATTATTCAAGCCACAGCCGGTGTGTTCCGTGATCAACCCGTGCGAGCCAGCGGCCTAGCCGTCCCATTTCGGAACAGCCTTTCCGGCATCGCTCTTGCAAGGCAGACAATGCCGGTTGATCCCGGTCCCGGTCGCGTTCCTGATCGGGTTGTAGGCTCGCCGGGCTCGAGGTGTTGGGGTTCTCGCCCGGCGGGTTTACCGTTCCTCCGAACTGCGGCCTTGAGCTAGACTATCAAATGGTCTATTTAATGGACCAAATCATGGTCCATATAGGGTTGTCATGCAGATATCCGTGACAGACGCCAAGGGGCAACTGACCGAACTGGTGAGGCGCGCCGAGGCTGGAGATGAGATTATCCTGACCCGCCACGGTCACGCGGCCGTGCGTCTCGTCCCGGTACGGTCCGCGCCGGACCGGAAGCACCGCCGGAGCCTGCTGCAGGCCGTCCGGGCCTCCGGCGCTGCGAAAGCCAGTGCCGGCCCGCCTGCGGCGCGCAGCCAGGATTTCCTCTATGGCGATGACGGCCTGCCGGAATGATCGCGGTCGATACCTCGGCCTTGATCGCCATCGTCCTCGACGAGCCGGCGGCGGATGCCTGTATCGCTACGCTTGAAACGGAAGACGAACTTCTGATATCGGCCGGAACCGTAGCCGAGCTCCTGATTGTTGCCGCACGACGCGGCGTGGCCGAGGAAGTGCAATCCCTGCTCGACGGGCTCGGCTTCGAGATTGCGCCAGTCACGGAAGGCGCGGCTCGGCGTGTTGCCGAGGCTTACGCACGATGGGGCAAAGGCATCCACCCCGCGGCGCTCAACTTCGGCGACTGCTTCGCTTATGAGGTGGCGAAGGACCGCGCTTGCCGGCTGCTCTATGTCGGCGAGGATTTCTCCAAGACGGATGTCGAAGGCGCGATTTGAGCGATCCTGAAATGGGCTAGGTCGGCTCCCCCGTGAGCCTGTCCCGTAGCCGGCGCAGTTGCCGCCGCCACCATGGTTTCGGCTTGCGCGGGACCAGGACCATCTTGCCGTCGATGACGGCGTCGTCCACCCAGTCATGCACCAGCATGCGCCAGCTGGTCGAGACGCGGGCAAGCAGGGGCAACGGGTCCTCGCCCGTGATCCACACCAGCGCCGGATCCTTCAGCACGAGGCGGAAATCGAAACCCTGGGCGATCAAGGCGCGCAGGAACACGATCTGGCGCCGCATGCGGTGGAAGTCGCTTCCCTGTCCGTTGACCATCGTGCGGGCGCCGATCCACTGGTGAAGACGGGCGCCCATGAGTGTTTCGGCGGGTGGCCGGAAGGAAACCTGTTGGCGCCCGTCCTCGATGCGGCTGGTCGGCGTCAGCGGATACCAGAAATCGAGCGGCGCGGGGATCGGCACTCTGACGCTGGCCCCGGCAAGTGCGGCCTCGCTCGCGCCGCGCCGGAGGCAGATTGCGCTCTGCGCCGCAAATCCCAGTCCCGCAAGCGCATCGAGCAGCAAGCTTCCGCCGCCGATGGCGAAAGCCGCGTTGATGCGGTCGCTTATGAGGGGAGACCACAAGTCGCGCGGCACCCATGTCAGCCGCCGCCTGGCGCCATCCACGACGACGATGATGTCTGTGTTGGCGTCCCAATTGTCCCTGTCGAGGATCGCCACGACCACGGCTGCCAAATGAGAGCCCCCTCTGGCCAGATGCCGGGGCGGGACCGGCTTGGTTCTTTCCGGGAAGGAAATGATGGTCGGAGTGGCGTGATTCGAACACGCGACCCCCTGATCCCAAATCAGGTGCGCTACCAGGCTGCGCTACACTCCGACGTCTCGCGGCGTATAGGGGGCGCACGCCCGGAAGGCAACACAAAAACGGAGGTCAAAAAGCGACCGTTCGGCTCAGCGTTGCTGGCCGGCGATCTTCTTGGCGATCGCAGCGCCCTGGATCCTTGCATTGGCAAAGCAGCCGCGAATGCTCGGCCGCATGCCGGTGAACCAGAGTCCGGGCAGCTTCGGGTCGTTCGCGGCGCCGTTGAACAACGGCACGCCCTTGGCGTCGAGCACGCCGAGCCGGCCCAGCATCGTCTCCAGCCCCGTGCGGTAGCCGGTGGCGGCAATGACGATGTCGGGCGCGATCGTCTGGCCATTATCCAGCACGACGCCGTCGCGCCTGAATTCGCGCAATTGCGGCACCACGATGATGCGTCCGGCCTTGATGGCATCGACTGCGCCGTCGTCGGCGGCGATCGCCGTATAGTCGGAGCCGAGCCGGCTTGCGCCGCCCGCCGGGGCGGGGGGCAGGCCGTGTTTGGTAAGGTCGCCGAACACCAGGCGCTGCGTTGCCGCCATCACCGCGTCCGCGAGCCTTGTCGGTAGGCTCGCCATGAGCGGCGATATGCGGTGCACGGCGATCTTGCCGATACGCTTGGGCAGCAGCGAAGGTCCGTTGCGCGCCGAAAGCCACATCTGGCCCGTCTCGACGCGGGAAAGATGGTTGAGCGCGTCGAAGCCGGAATTGCCGGCGCCGATCACCAGCACCGTCTTGCCGGCATAATCGCTCGCCCTGCCGAAATCGGCCGAGTGGATGATCGATCCCGAAAAATCCTCCATGCCTTTCCAGGCCGGGATGAAGGGTTGCCGGTCGCGCCCGGTGGCGATCACCACATAGCGCGCTGCCTTCAAGCCCGCGCTTGTCCGCAGCAGCCAGCGGTCGCCACGAAATTCGATCTCATCGACCTTGACGCCTAAGGCTATCGGCAGCCGGTGCCTCTCGGCGAAATCGTTGAGATGGCCGATGACGGCGCTGCGGTGCGGGAAGGCCGGCGTTCCTGCCGGAAAGGATACGCCCGGCAGCGAGGAAAGGTCGCGATGCGTGTTGAGGTGCAGGTTGTCGTGGCGGCGATGCCAGGGCTCGGCCAGCCGTTGCTCGCGTTCCAGGACCTGCACCGTCACACCGGCCTTGGCCAGCGCATAAGCGGCGGCAAGCCCGGCGGCGCCCGCGCCGATGACTATCGCGCCTTCCAGTATCGCTGGTTCGCCGACCCCCGACGGCAAGACTTTCGCTTCCGCGTCCATTGGTGTCTTTATCGTCGCCATCATGCCTTCAACTGGCACGGCCATGTATCTGACATATGCCGCTCACGTGCCAAAAGGAATAGGCGGATGTTGCGAGACGTCCGGCATTGTGTCGCGGATTTTTACAAGCGCCGGCTAATGAGCCGGGTCGGCGTGGCGATGCACCAGCTTGAACGCGCCATCCTCCAGCCGGAACACTTCCGTCACCCGCAGGGTCATCTCGGTCGCCTCGCCGTTCTTGCCGATGCGCGCCTTGGCGTGCTGCAAGCCGCTCCAGAAGGCCAAATCGCCGCTTGCCGAAGCCTGCAGCACCTCAAGGTCGGTGTTGCCGCCCTTGTGGAAGCTTGCAGCGTCGCGTTCGTAGCGGCCGGCGACCGCTTCGGCGCCTTCGAGATGGTCGCCGCGCGGCGAGAAAAACGTCGCCGGTCCGGCGTGGGTGACGATCGCCTTCAGCGAGGTGGCATCGCCATTGACATAGTCCTCGGCGATCTTCTCGCGCTGCTTCATGAAGGCATCGAAGGACGAGCCGCCGGGGTGCACCCTCCTGATCCAGCTTTCCAGGCCGGCCATGAAATTCTCGAGGAAGGCGGCGGTGTCGGCATTGGTGACGGCGCCCTTATCGTCGAGCAGCTCCGCGACATTGCCGATATAGGCCTCCGGCTGCTGCATCACGGGCATGTCGAGGAAGACGAAGGTCTGCCGAAGCGCCTGGTTGGAGCCGAAGGCGCCGATCTTGCTCGGGCTGACGCTGACGACTCCGGCGGGCAGGTCCTTGAACACGCTCTTGCCCGGCGGACGCGAGCCGACATCGAGCGCGTTTTTCAGGCAGCCCGGGATCGAGCGGTTATATTCCGGGGTGACGAACAGCACCGCGTCGCATTCGCGTATCGCCGCGCGAAAAGCCGCCCACGTCGCAGGCGGGCTGTCGCCATCCAGATCCTCGTTGTAAAGTGGCAGGTCGCCGATCTCGATGAAGCGGCAGCGCACCGAATCCGGCGCGCGGGCGGCGAGCGCCTTGGCGATCTTGCGGCTGAAGGACTGGGCGCGCAGGCTGCCGACAAGCACGGCAAGCTGCAGGACGGCGTGTTCGGTTGCATTGGTCATGGCGAAACGTCCGGTTCTGATTTGCCTCACAGGGTAGGACCGGCTCGGGCCGGCCGCCCGACCTTTCGATAATGTCGCCAGCCCAGTGAGGTTCCCTACGTCATGGCGGGCCCCTGGCCGCTTGCGGCCTTGCCGCCGCGGCCATTGCACAGTAATGACGGATTGGCGCGAGATTTCAGGCATCCTGCAGGGTCTCGGATATTGCGCCGAACAAAGGTGCCCGGTCTTCGGGCGGCAAAGAGGTGGTCATGTCCGCGCGTATTTTCAGTCCAGCCAAAACCGCGATGCAGTCCGGCAAGGCCAAGACAGGACATTGGGTGCTGGAATTCGACCCCGCCCAGCGCAAGAAGATCGATCCGCTGATGGGCTACACCACCTCGGGCGACATGCTGAGCCAGGTGAAGCTCACCTTCGAGACGAAGGAAGAGGCTGTGGCTTATGCCGAGAAGCAAAAGATCGCCTATCGCGTGGAAGAGCCGAAGGAAGCCAAGCGCCGGCAGATTTCCTATTCGGACAATTTCCGCTATGACCGCAGGACGCCCTGGACGCACTGACTCCCGGTCTTGCGTCGCCTGGCGTAACCCGCCTCAGCCGGCCCGGCCGGCCGACGGTCCCGTAGCTCAGCTGGATAGAGCACCGGCCTTCTAAGCCGATGGTCGCAGGTTCGAATCCTGCCGGGATCGCCAGTTTGTTCGTGGCTTATGAGATCCGGCCGGCTCCGGATCCGATCAGAAGTCGCTCACGGCCTGGCCGGCGGGACCGCCGAGATAAGTGTTCCACACATAGTCCCGAAGCATTTCCCGGTGCTCCATCGTTCGATGGTGTTATCCTGGCCTTTCCGGGTATGACACGCCGGCGAGGTGAAAGAAGGCGCCGTCGATAAACTCATGCCGCCCGACCGCGCCCGCCATCGTCATCGGCCGCTGTTCCAGCGTTGCGACGGCGACATCCGCCTCGGCGAGTTTCGAATAGAGAACCGCCCAGTTTGCGCCGCCGGTGTCGAGGCCGAGATTCAAGCGCGGCTCGAAGTTCAGCTTGCGATGGGCCACGGCGGAGAACCGATAAAAGCAGTAGCCTGCCCATAAATTCCAGTGCTGATCGCCCGGCTTGGCCTTGTAAACGTGATTTTCGGTGCCGTACGCCCTGCGGCCATATACGGCTTTGCCGTCCAGCTTGGACGGAATGTCGAACGGCGTTACCGGGAAGCAGTCATGATCGATGAAGCCGAAGAGCTCCGGCTTGAGGTGGCGCACGATGTTGTGGAAGGCCCATGTGATTGCAGTTCCGTGCGATCTCGACAGGTGCTTTTCGACCCGCATCGGCAGGGCAAGATAGGGCACGCCGCGCATCTTGCAGACATTGGCAATGACCTCCCTTGCCGCAATCTTCGTCGAATTGTCGACGACGACCAAGGTCATTCCTGGCGGTTGCATTTCCCACGCCTTCGTTAACGCGTCGATCACCCACGGCACGTTGAAGGCGACCGTGACGCACACGCGCGAGACCCCGGCCTCCTGCAATTCCTTCGCAAGAAGACGCCCGGATGCGCGCCCGCGATGCTCGAAGACCTTGTAGACCACCTGGTTCCTGAGCGCCCTTAACCGGATAACCGTCCGGCTTCGGCTCAGTCTGTCAACGAGCGGTTTGAATGCCAAAGCTGTCTCGCAATAGCTGTGTCCCGATGTTTTCTTTGCCCGGCGTCGCTGGGAAATCAAGCAGCTTGGAGCGTGGCCAGCAGGCGTTTGGGGCTTTGCTTCAGCCCCAATCCAGATCGATATTAGCGATATTCTCTCGCGAAATGCGTTCGCGAAGCGCTCGGATCCTGACGTCCAGATCGGGGGACAACCTCTCGTGGGTCTCGACCAAGATGCGGCCTATCGAACGATAGATTCCTTCGTCCAGCATGGCCTCGATGCATTCCACCTCGGCACCCTCGATGTCCATTTTCATAATAGCAATGGGGTCGCGAATTGCTTTCAGGAATTCCACCAAATCGACGACTTCGACTTCAAAAGCGCTTCCCTTCGCATGTGCGGGCACCTCGAATAGGGATGACCACTCTGTCATTCGGATGTTTTGAGTGTCCGGTCTCTGATGGAGAGTAGCCTTTCGCGCTGACCCGCCAACTGCTTTGGGAATGATCGTCACCCGTTTGTCGTCGCCGAACCGGCGCGTCAGCATTTTGAGCGCGGTTGGGTCGGGCTCGAAAGCTATTACCTTCATGCCATAGCTGAGGGCGTGCCGCGTGACGTCGCCGACATTGGCGCCAAGATCGATAAACAAGCCGTTTGGGGAGGTGGCTTTCATCAATTGATGAAAGTTGAATTCGGCTTGTCGCTTCGGGCGCGGCGGACGATGCCACCTGCGGTACAGATGCCAGCGCAGTATGAATTCGAGATAACTTTCCTGTAACACAGTCCACCCGCCTTTTGACCGAAGCGGGTATAATCTTGGCTGGATCGAGTATCAACCATGCCTTCACGACGTGACGGGAAGGTACAGTCGTTCGATTCGTTACCTGGTGCAAAGGAGCGACCCGTCACTGACCTCGCGCTTGCTACTTCGGCTTATGTACGGCTATGTCGCTGATGGGCTAGGGGAGGTTTGCGATGTCGACATTTTCCAAATGGCTGAGGGAAGTCCGTTCCAAACTGCCGGAGCATGTGACCGTTGGCCGTCACACTTACGGTGTGAAACGGCAGAAGATCATGTTTTCCTCGCAGGACGCTCCGCTGAAAATAGGAGCCTTCTGCTCTGTTGCCGGGCGGGTGCTTTTCATGTGCTCCGGCCAGCACCCGACCGAGAGCGCAACCTCGTTTCCAATCTACAGCCGATTGCTGAAGCAGCCCGAGCCGATCCCCAATGGCGGCAAGCCGTCCGGCATCGCCATCGGCAACGACGTCTGGATCGGCAATGGCGCGATGATCCTGCCGGGGGTGGAGATCGGCGATGGTGCAGTCGTCGGCGCCGGGGCCGTCGTCACCAAAAATGTGCCCCCCTATGCGATCGTCGGCGGGTCTCCTGCTCGGCTGATAAGATACCGCTTTCCCGAAGAGATCATCTCGAAGCTGCAGGCGATCCAATGGTGGCATTGGGACGATGACAAGGTCAAACGTGAGGCGGCCATGCTCACTGGCTCCATCGAAGCTTTCGTCGCGAAGCATTTTGTGGCAGGCACCGCCCTCAATCGGTCGGGGTAGACGGCAGCGATGACGAACTCCTGTTTTTTTATAGCGGCTGACGCCACTTATTTTCCTTATGCCTGCCTGGCGGCGCGCCGAATTTTGGATGTTTCAAAAAAACCGACGGACGGTTTCATTCTTCATCTTGGCGCCAGCGACGCCGACAAGAGCGTCGCCGATCGTCTGTTGAAGGATCGCATTCGGCTGGTTGACGTAACGGATTTCATGGCTGCATCCGGCTACCGCTTTCGCCCAGGCAGCGTTGCGACGTTCATCCGGCTCTTTGTCGACCAGTTTGCGGAGTTTGCGCCTTACGACCGCATAGCGCATGTCGATTGCGACGTGCTTTTCAACCGGGACATTGCCGACCTTGTGGGGCAGCCTATTCAGGCCGCATTGCTCGCAGCGCATGACGATTACATGTACTTCCGGCCAGCCTACCGGCAAAAAATGTCCATGCAGCCGGGCGCGCCCTACTTCAATGCCGGCATCATCGTCTTCAATATGCCGCCTGTGCGCGAACAGGGACTCATGCAGAAGGCTCGGAAACTCGCCGTCGAAGGCCAGATGAACGATCAAAATGCCCTGAACGTGGTCTTCGAGGGCAAGTGGCAGACGATGCACCCCAACTGGAATTTGCAATCGCTCGGAACGAGAGATTTTCGTTTCTCGCAAGCCTGGGCCAGGCATTTCGCGGGCGGTAAGCCGTGGGGCAATCAGGTCGGCGTCGAACTCGAAGCTCTCAGGATATGGCGCGACCTGGCAAAGGACACGCCTTGGGGCAAGCCGTTCGAGCAGCGCATACCCTTCGAGCGCGGCGTGATGAAGCGCTTCTTCCGGCGCTTCGATGCTGTTGCCGGTCTTTTCGGCAAGGACGTGCAGCGCCGCCGGGCCAGATATGACGGCACGAAGATGCATCGGCTCTACGCCCGGCAGGCGGATGAAGGAGCAATGGCGGTCCAGTTTCCCGAAGTGCTTGGCGATTTCGCCTGATCAGGCGTCGCTTCGCCCTCATTGAAAACAAAGCCCGCCGCGGCAATGGGAAACCGCGACGGGCTTAGCGCCGCCCCTGGTGGGACGCCATTGGAGAATCGAGGGCTATGCCAGCAGGCCGGCGACCTTGGCCGCCTTGCGCAGTGTCTTGCGGGCTTCCACCGGGCTGCGCAGGCCGTCGAGCGCATCGCGGCAGACACGGCTTGCCGAGCGCCAGGCGCCGCCGCGCGCCGGCCCCGGCCAGCGCTGGTCGAGGCATTCCATCGCCTCGAAACAGCTTGATACCTTGCGCTGGCCGTTTGGCTGGAAATCGATCACGACTGGTTCGGAAAACCAGACATCGTTCATCACTTCCTCCGTTCTTGTGATTGTCTTTAGAGCAAGCAATCGGCGCCGGATGGGCGCCCGATGCAGGTTCGCGAGGCGATGCGGAACCCGCGCGTTAACCAACCATCGCGCATTAGGTTCCGAAGAATCTTATGGTGGCGACAGGCCGCGTTCGGACCGGCTCATGGGCATCGGTTGGCGCGCGATCCGGGCCGCTAAATCGCGCGACCAAGGGCCTTTAAAACGCTCTATTCCACCAGCACATGCGCCTCGCGCGCGGCGACGATAAAGGCATCCCTGGCGTTGTCCGCCGCGATGTCGCCGCGGATCGCCCGGCGGCAAGCGCGCAATGCCGCGCCATGCAACGCGCTGCCGGCATCGCGCCATTGGCCGGTCAGCAGTTCGACGGCTTGCTCCGCGTTGGATATATGCCGGATAGAGCCGGAAACGCCGACGGCGACTTCGACCGGCCTGGAAAACCATCCCTGGATCATCGCGAAAGCTCTCCCGAAATATGTCGGAACACGAAATTTTGCCGCGTGGTTCCGATCCGGAACGTCAACTTACCGTGAAGCCGTCTCACGAAGGCGGCGCACGCCGTTCATCTGCCAAGCGGCCGCCGCGAAAGCTCCATCAATTCCGCCTCGTCGGTGATGCCCGCCATGTAATTGGCGATGATGCGCGAAGCGCGCGCTTCCTTCTGTTCGGCGGTCTCGCCCTCGATATTGCCGTTCGCGTAGACACGGCCAAGCATGGCCGTCTCGTCAGGGGTGAATGTGTTGCGCACCGCGGTCATGGCTTCCTCCTAATAGCCCGGCCCCTCTCTGCCCTGGCTAACATATTAGCATGCTTCAAGATCGGGAGTGAGTCGCCGGTACATAGCCGCAGGCCTCTTTGGTCAGGCGCCTCGCCCGGCCTGCTTCCGCGGCTGCGGCTGACCGCTGTTTTGTCGGGTCTCGTTATATTCTTGCCGAATGAGCGTTGCGCTGATACGCATTAGCAGCACGGAATTTTTCCGAGTCTGCATTGACTTGCGTCGAGAAAAGCGCCGTGCGTTCTGTCCGAGACCAGCAACCCCGACGTGGTGGCAACCGGGTTACGAAGGGGTTCTGGTCGAAAAGAAGCAGGGCAGGTCCCGTCCAAATCGGGGCTGGCCCGTCAACGCTCTGGAACTCCGAAGCCATTGCCCCCATGGCCTTCGGAAGAGCATGAACCATGGGGAAATCGATGGTCACCAAGAAACTTACCGCCAACGCAGAAAGCGCGGCAGCCTTTCTTGCGGTGATGGGCAACGAGAAGCGTCTGCTCATCATGAACTACCTCGCTGAGGGCGAACTCTCGGTCGGCGTGCTCGCCGACAAGGTCGAACTCAGCCAGTCGGCGCTGTCGCAACACCTGGCCAAACTGCGCAGGTTTGGCCTTGTCGAAACCCGCCGCGATCGTCAGATGGTCTATTATTCCTGCAAATCTTCGGCAGCGCGCGAGCTTCTGACACTGCTCGATGGCCTGCTGACGACGGACAAGCCGCTTGCCGGACCGGCAAGGCAGGCCTTGGTCGAAAGGATGCGGCGGCCGCAAGCCGCCTGAACAGATTGGCACGCACGGACGAGGCCGGGGGGCCTTCGTCCGGCGCGCACTTCCATGGCGCGTGCAAGCGGCCGCATCGTGACCCGCCCACATTCCTTGAACCGCTGCTGCCATACCGCTCGCCGGGCGGTTCATCACGTTTGTTTGAGAGGCGACGCTTGGACGTCCGATTTTCCCTGCAAGCCGCTGACAGCAAATGATTTTGTGTATGAGCGGGGTCTGGCTCAGCCGAAGATTACAGATTTGTAAGTCGCCTGATCGGGCGCTGTTGGCTAAATTTCGAGTCGATCCACACCCCCGGATCATGACGGCGCCAAGCTTCCACTTCGGCTCCGTAAGAGGCTCGCCGCTCCGGCGGGCCTCTTTCGTTTCGGGCCGACGATGTGCCTTGCCGCCCGCCGACGCCGCGCTCTAGCGTGCGCCGCGCTGCCTTGTGATGACGCTGCGCAGGGCGAGCACCAGCACGGTGATAATGATCAGGATCACCGAGAGCGCGGCGATCGCCGGGTCGATGTTGTCGCGCAGGCCCATCCACATCAGGCGTGGCAGGGTGATGGCGTTGACCGAGGTGATGAACAGCGTCACGCCGATCTCCTCCCAGGAGAGCACGAAGGAGAGCAGCGCCGCGGTGACGATGCCGAACTTGACGTTGGGCATGATGACGCGCGTCGCGCGCTCCCACACGCTGGCGCCGAGCCCGCGCGCGGCAAGGTCGATGCGCCGGTCGATCTGGCTGAGCGACACGAGGATGAGCACCGTGGCGAAAGGCACGGTCATCACCGAATGCGCCATGGCGACGCCCAGCCAGGTATCATACCCGAAGAAGGAGGTGATGCCGGAAACCGAGGTGAGCAGGAAATAGAGCGTCACCGCCGAGACCACCGGCGGCACCACCATCGGCAACAGCACGAAGCCGACAAGGGCGGCGGTGAAGCGCGGCTGAAACATCCACACGCCGAGGCTGAAGGTGAGGGCAAGCGCGGTGGAAAGGATGCTGCTGACGATGCCGATCCTGAGCGAAAGCAGGATCGAGTCCAACCAGCGCGGATCCTCGATCAGCGAGCGGTAGTGGCGCAGCGACAGTTCACCCGTCGGCATGGTCAGCATCCGGCTCGGCGTCAGCGACACCGGGATGACGGCAAGCAGCGGCATCAGCAGGAACAGCGCCACCACCACGGCGAGGAGCAGCGAGACGGGGCCGGGACGGTAGGTCGGCATCTTGGCTACACCAATTGCTTCGGTTTGACGTAGCGGAACAGCAGCGCCATCAGCGCGCCGACGAACACCACCAGCACGACGCTGATCGCCGCGCCCAGCCCCCAGTCCGGGCTCTGGAAGATGCGCAGATAAATGAGCTCTGCGATCATCACGCTGCGGCCGCCGCCGAGGATTGCCGGCGTGACGAAGAAGCCCAGCGAGAAGACGAAGGTGATCAGCGCCGAGCCGATGATGCCGGAGCGCGTCATCGGCACGAACACCGTCCAGAAGGTGCGCATGCGGCTGGAGCCAAGGCCGCGCGCCGCAAGCAGCACACGCTCGTCCAGGCTGCGCATGGCGGATGCCAGCGGGAACACCGCGAAAGGGATGAGAAAATGCGACATGCCGACGATGACGCCGAACTCGTTGCGCACCAAAGTCAGCGGCTCCGAGATGAAGCCGACCGATTGCAGCCAGGTGTTGATCAGGCCGCGGTTGGAGAGCAGCGCGACCCAGCCGAAGGCGCGCGTCAGCACCGAGATCCAGAAAGGCACCAGGATGCAGAACTCGGCCAGCACACGCTGCACCGGACTGCCGCGCACCCAGACCACGGTGATGGCATAGGCGGCGGTGACCGAGACCACGGTGACGATCGCCGCGATGCGCAGCGTGCGGATGAACACCGACTGCACCAGGTCGTCGGTGAGCAAAGCGTGGTACTGGCCGAGGCCTGGCGTTGGGAGGGTAAAACTCCACTTCACCACGCCGAGGAAGGGCCAGGCATAGGCAAGGATCAAAAACAGGAGCAGCGGCGCCATCAACAGCGCCGCGCCCATCCTGTCGGAGAGGGGGCCTCTCATCGGTCAGAAATCTCGGCCTGATCAGGCCGAGATGATCTTGGTGTATTCGTCGAGCGCGGCGCCGTAATTCTTGGCGTACCACTCCATGTCGAGCGGGATCTGCTTCTTCATGTTGTCCGGATCGACCGGGTTGATGCGCTTCTTGTCGGCCGGGATCAGCGCATCGGCCGCCGGATTGGCCGGGCCCTGTCCGAGCTTGTCGAACATCACCAGCTCCTTCTGCGGATCCTGGGTGCTGGCGATGAACTTCATCGCCGCGTCCTTGCCGCCGGGATTGTTCTTCAGCACCGCCAGCGCGCCGGGCGAGATCAGGCCCTGGTCCCAGATGAACTTGATCTGGCCGCCGGAGTCCTGCTCGATCAACGAGGCGCGGGTCGACCATACGATCGCCATCGAGGCTTCGCCGTTGAGCAATACGCTCTGGCTTTCGGCGCCGCCGCCCCAATAGGAGACGACGTTTTCCTTGAAGGCGGCGATCTTGTCATGCGCGCGCTTCAGGTCCAGCGGATAGAGCGAGGCGGGTGCCACACCGTCTGCCAGCAGCGCCGCTTCCCAGCTCGACACGCCCCATTTGTAGAGCGAGCGCTTGCCGGGGAATTTCTTCACGTCGAAGAAGTCGGCCATGCCGGTCGGCGCGTTGGAGCCGAATTTCTGCGAGTCAAAGGCGATCACATAGGAGAAGAAGTAGGTCGAGGCGGCATATTCCCAGCCGAAGCCCGGCCGCATCTTGCTCTTGTCGACGACCTTGTAGTCGATCGGCTCGAGCATGCCCTGGCCGCCGAGCGTGATGGCCGAGAACGGATCGACGTCGACCAGGTCCCAGGTCGGCGCGCCGCTCTTGTACTGCGCGGCGATAGCACCTTCGGTCGGACCGGAGCCGTCCATCTTGACCGGGATGCCTGTTTCCTTGGTGAAGGCCTGGCCGTAAGCGGCATCGTAAGCCGTTATGGCGTCGCCGCCCCAGTTCACCAGCACCAGCCCTTTGGTCTCGGCTTGAGCGCCGGTCGAGCGCAAAAGCATCGGCGTGCCGGCGAGCACGAGGCCCGCAAGCTGCGCGAACTGCCGGCGCGAGATCTCGCCGCGCTTGGTCCGCTCGGCGAGGGATTCGATCGTCTGTTTCTTGGTTTCGTTCGTCATGTCAGTTCCCCTTGTTGTCGTTGATTTTGAACCGGAAGCCGGGCGGCGAATTAAGGCCGCGGCGGCGCTCTCTATTGTCCTCCGTCCGGAAGGAGGAAACCCTTTTCCGCCGGCCAGGTCAGCCAGACGGAATTGCCTTTGCTCAGCGCCGCGGCCGCGACCTCGTTCGGCACCGATACGGTGACCTTGGCGCCCTGGCGCGTGGTGAGGTCGAGCTTGGTTGCGGCACCGAGATAAGTCGAGGCGACAGCAGTCGCCGCGATGCCGTTTTGGTTGGCGAACGCTTCCGGCGCGATCGACATGTCTTCGGGGCGGATGGCGAGGATGGCGTCGCCTTTGATCGCCTCGGCCTTGCAGCGCATGTTGACCGCGCGGTCTTCGCAGAGCCCGGTCGCGCCATTGTCGGCGGGGCGCACGCCTTTCACCGGCAGCATGTTGATCTCGCCCAGGAACTCGGCGACGAAGCGGTTGGTCGGCCGGTTATAGACCTCGTCAGGCCTGCCGACCTGCAACAGCTTGCCGTGGTTGAAGATGGCGACGCGCGACGACAGCGCCAGCGCCTCGCTCTGGTCGTGCGTAACGAAGACGAAGGTGGTGCCGGTCTCCTGGTGCAGCCGCTTCATCTCGGCCTGCATCTGGCCGCGCAGGCTCTTGTCAAGCGCCGAGAACGGCTCGTCGAGCAACAGCACGCCCGGCTCGAACACCAGCGCGCGGGCCAGCGCCACACGCTGCTGCTGGCCGCCGGAAAGCTGCGCCGGCAGCTTCTTCTGATGGCCTTTCAGTCCGACGCGTTCGATCATCTCGCCGACACGGCTTTTGATCTCTGCGGCGGATTTCTTGCGCACCTTGAGCGGGAAGGCGATGTTCTGCTCCACGCTCATATGCGGAAACAAAGCGTAGCCTTGGAACACCATGCCGGCGGCGCGCTGCTCGGCCGGCCGGTTGGTGATGTCGACACCGTCGCTGAAAAGCTTGCCTTCGCTCGGCTGCACGAAGCCGGCGAGGATCATCAGGAAGGTGGTCTTGCCGGAGCCGGATGGTCCGAGCAGCGTGAGGAATTCGCCGCGGCCTATATCGAGCGACAGATTGTTGAGCGCCCGGAACGAGCCGAAGCTCTTGCCGATCCCGTTCGCCTTGATCTCTGCGGCCCGGCCGGGTTGCTGCATCCTGCCTCTATCCTCACCGTTGAGCCAAATCGTAGGCACGGCTGCGGCTCACCGCAACCGAATAGTTTTCGCCTGATCGGCAAATTTGATTCACGGGTGCCGAGGAACGGCGACCCGGAAGCGCCGATCTCAATACTTAGCCAGGCTGCTCTCCGACAGCTTAGCCCTCAGCCAGTCGCCGAAGGCATTGAGCACCGGGTGCCCCGCCTTGGCGTGCTCGAAGACCAGAAAATAGGAGCGCGGCGAGGGGACGGTCGCCTCGAACGGCTTGACCAGCCGGCCTTCGCTCAGCGCCTGGCGGCCGGTCAGCTCGTCGCCCAGCGCAATCCCCTGGCCGGCGATCGCCGCCGAGAAGACGAGATTCATGTCGGAAAAGAAGATGCCGCCCTCGGTATCGGGATTTTCCACCTTGGACAGCGCCAGCCAGCGCGCCCAGTCCTCGGTGTCGGAAAGATGCAGGAGGTTGGCGCGCAGCACGTCGGCGGGTTTGGAAAAACCGCCGACCTTGTTGAGCAGTCTCGGGCTGCAAAGCGGCGTGAAGGAGACCTCGCACAGCAGTTCCACCGCCCGGTTCGGCCAGTTGCCGACGCCGAAGGCGATGAAGGCGTCGGCATCCGGATTGCTGACATCGTCGAGCCGCCGCGGCGTGAGCACCGAGAGCGTCACGTCCGGGTACATCTGCTGGAACTCGCCGATATGCGTGCACAAAAACATTGAGGCGAAGCCCGGCGGGCAGGAGATAGCGAAGGAGCCGCCGACGCCGGCGCCGCTGTTCTGAGTCCTCGCATCGCCAAGCACGGTCAGCGCCTTTCGGACGTCGGCCGCGTAGCGCTGGCCGCGCGGCGTCAGCGCCACGCCCTTGCCGATGCGCTGCAGGAGATCGAAGCCGAGGTCGCGCTCGAGCAGCCGCAACTGATGCGAGACGGCGCTGCGGGTGAGGTGGAGTTCGTCGGCGGCGCGCCAGACGCTGCCGTGACGGGCGAAGCTGTCGAGGGCGCGCAGCGCCTGCGTGGATGGTATTCGCAAGAGGCCTCAGGTGAACCGAATTTGCACGAACCGGGAAAACATATCACTTTTTGATGCGCGGCTTCACTGCTTTCTTTTAGGCATGGAGGAACCGGTGACGACCTCGGCGCAAGAAACCGCGCTTGCCTGCATCGACAGCATCCAGCCGCTGCTGTCGGCCTGGACGCGCACCATCTTCGATTTCGGCGAGACCGCCTGGCGCGAGTACCAGTCGGCGGCCTGGTACGTGGATCGGCTGAAGCGCGAAGGCTTTTCGGTCGAGGAGGGCTCGGGCGGCATGCCCACGGCCTTCTGCGCCCATTGGACGAATGGCGACGGCCCCGTGATCGGCATGTATGGCGAATACGACGCCGTGCCCGGCAATTGCCAGGACGCAGCGACGGTGAAACGCGCGCGGCCGGGCCTTGGGCAGGAGGCGGGTGGCCATACCGATCCGCATTCGGGCCTCGGCATCGGCAGCCTCGGCGGGCTTTTGGCCACCAAGGCGGCGATGCTGGAGCACGGCATCAAAGGCACGCTGCGCTTCACCGGCGAGCCGGCCGAGAAGGTGCGGGGCTCCAAGCCTATCCATGCTGCCAAGGGCTATTATGACGGCCTTGCCGGCATGATCTCCTTCCATCCCTTCTACATGCTGCCGCTCTGCAACACCGCGCGCTGGGACACGCATTGCGGCGCCGCCTATGCGATGATCTACCGCTTCATCTGCGACGAACCGGAGAACTGGGTTCGCGCCAGCGACGCAGCACCCATCCCGCAGGCGCATTCGGCGGTCAGGGCGCCCGGCGCCAACGACGCGCTGATGATGATGTACATGGCCTCCAAGGCGCTGCGCGATTCCATGCTGACGCATCAAGGCGGCTGGTCGATCAGCGAGGCGATCCTGACGGCAGGGCAAGCGACCGCCGACAACCTTCCGGCCGGCCTTGCCGAGATCCAGTACATGATCCGCGTGCCGACCATTGCCATGGCCGAGCAGGTGACTGCCGTTCTCGACCGTAACGCGGAAGCCGCGGCGAAGATGAGCGGCTGCCGCTACGAGCGCCATTGGGTGTCGAAGTCGCGACCGGGGCTGGCCAACCACGCCATGGCCGACATCACATATCAGGCGCTTTCCACAGTCGGCGCGCCGCGCTGGAGCGAGGAGGCGAGGGCGATCGCCCGCGAGGTCCAGGTCAATGCCGGCGGCGAGGCGACGGAGAACCCGTTCATCGACGAATTGGAGCGGCTGATTTCGCCGCAGGACGCCGAGGCAATCCTGCGCCGCGACCTGCCGCCCTCGCAGGTGAACTCCACCTCGGACGATTACACCGACATGAGCTGGCATGCGCCGACGTCGCGCTTCTATGTCGCCCGTCCGGCACTGCGCGCCGCCACGGGCCACACCTATCCGGCCTGGGTGATGAACGCACTGGGCGGCATTCCGGCGACCATCGACCCGATGGTCACCTGCGCCGCGAAGACGGTCGCGCTGACGGCGCTGCGGCTGCTGGAAGACAAGGCCGCGCGTGACGCCGCGATGGACGAATTCGTCAAGCGAACCGGCGGCGGCGTCGGCGGCTCGAACTGGATCGCGCCGCTCTGCGACTACGAACCGCCGATCAACTTCCGCTGGCCTGAATATGTCACCACGCCGCGCGGGCGCGACTGGTGGATCCCGGCCGCCTCCACCGCATGATACGAAGTAACCATCCCGAGGAGAGCACCATGACCGTCCATGACCGCATCGTCGCCGAGCCGTTCTCGCTGCAGCGCCGCAACCCCAATGGCGGCACCAAGCCGTTGACCGCCTGGGGCTTCGCCAACGAAACTGATGTGCTGACCGACGTGCTGCTCGGCTCGCCGAACTTTCTGCGCCACCTGTCGACCAGCTCGCTGTCGCGCAAGCATCTGCGCGAGGCGCCTTGCAACATCCAGATCGCGCAGGCGCAGCACAAGGACCTTGTCGCGACCTACGAGCATTTCGGCGTCAACATCCACTGGCACGAGCCGACGCCGGAGCTGCCGATGCAGGTCTATTCGCGCGATTCCAGCGTCATGACTCCCTATGGCGCCTTCATCACCGCCATGGCCAATTGGTGGCGGCGCGGCGAGAATTATGCCGCCATCCGTACCTATGAAAAGCTCGGCATTCCGATCTACGACATGGTGACCGCCGGCACTTTCGAGGGCGGCGATTTCAACGTCATCGAGGAGGGCGTGGTGCTGATCGGCTGCGGCGGTGCCCGCACGCAGGAAGAAGGCGCGCGTCAGGTGCAGGCCTGGTTCGATAAGGAAGGCTGGGAGACGCGGCTCGCCTTCATCGACGAATATTACGTCCATATCGACCTGATGGTGGTGCCGATCGCCGAGAAGCTCACCGCCGTCTGCCTCGCCTGCACCGAGCCAGGCATTGTCGACTGGCTGAAGGGCAAGGGCCACGAGATCATCGACGTGCCCTTCCAGGACACGATGGCGCTCGGCTGCAACTTCATGTCGCTCGGCAAGGACAGGGTGATCGCGCCGACTTCCAGCCAGAGCCTCATTGGCCAGCTGAAGGCGCGCGGGTTTGAAGTCGCGGCCGTCGACATGAGCGAGATCTCCAAGACCGGCGGCGGCATCCACTGCATGGCGCAGGCGCTGAAGCGCGTGCCGGCATAACCGATTTCGAACCTCGGCAGTTGCCGGCGATAAAAGCTTATCCCCTGGCCGTCGGGCCAGGGGTATTTCTCTTTGCAGGCTCGGCCTGTCAGGAGACTTCGCCATATCCGTTCCGATCATTCTGGCCCTGCGCTAGGCTCCGGCCAGCCGAAACAGGATTGCCGCAAAGATGATCGTTCAGGCCTGCATCAACGGCGCCCGAGCCGCCGACTTCCACCCCGCATTGCCGCTCGATCCCGAGGCGATGGCGCGCGACGCCGCAGCCTCAATCGCGGCGGGCGCGGCCGAGCTGCACGTGCACACGCGCGGCGCCGACGGTCGGGAGAGCCTGGCGCCGGAGGCGATGGACAGCACGGTCGCAGCACTTCGCCGCGCCTGTCCAGGCACGCTGATCGGCGTCTCCACCGGCGCCTGGATCGAGAAGGACGATTTGCGCACGCTGGTTGCCATTTCCGGCTGGCGCGAGCTGCCCGATTATGCCTCGGTCAATCTCAGCGAGACGGCGGCGCCCGTCGTCATGGAAAGCCTGCGCCAGCGCGGCATCGCCATCGAAGCCGGGCTCGCTTCCATTGCCGACGCCGAGCGTCTCGTCGGTCTCGACCATGGCGGGCGGGTGCTGCGCGTGCTGGTCGAGATTTCCGAGCAGGCGCTGGATGAAGCCTTTGCCGTGGCAGATGGCATCGAGACTGTGCTGGAACGCGCCGGCATCCACCGCTCGATTCTGCTGCACGGCGAGAACGCCACGGTATGGCCGTTCGTGGAAAGGGCGGCCGCGCGGAAGGTGTCGACGCGGGTCGGGCTGGAGGACGGCAAGGAATTGCCGGATGGAAGCGTGGCGGACGGCAACGCCGCGCTGGTGGCTGCGGCGGTGGCGATTTACCGCGCTCGGTGATCTTGTTCCTCGCCTCCACGAAGTGGGGAGAGGTGGCTCGGCGAAGCCGAGACGGAGAGGGGGAGCGCCCTACGAAGACCCCCTCTCCGTCCGCTTCGCGGACACCTCTCCCCGCCTTTGGCGAGGGCGAGGAAAGCGCTATTGCGTATCCGCGATGGCCCTCAACTCGGCGCGCTTCTCATCCGACACAACGGCAAGATCCAGCACCTTCTGCAGGCCCGCCGCGTGGCGGAAGGTCGGCTCGGTCTGCGCGCCGCTCTTCACCGCCTCGACAAAGCGCTGGTAGTTGGTCGGGACGGTGCCGGCGTCGAGCTCTTCCCATTTGGCGTTCTCGACATTGTCGCCGACGCAGGCCTTGAGCATCGAGCCGTCGAGATTGTGCACCACCTCGATGCCGCCCTTGTCGCCATGGATGCGCAGGCGCAACTCGTTGATGTGGCCAGTGGCCCAGCGGCTGGCATGCACCACGCCGAAGGCGCCGTTGGCGAAGTCGAGCGTCATGGCGAAACTGTCGTTGGCGTCGAGGTCGTACTCGCCGATGCGGTTGCCCGGCGCCTTGTCGAAGGCGCGCAGCCTGCAGAAGACATGGTCAATATCGAGCGCCGCGCCATAGCTGGCGAAATCGAGGATGTGGATGCCGACATCGCCGAGCACGCCGTTCGAGCCGTGGCCGCGCGACAGCCGCCACAGCCATTTCGGATCGGTGCGCCAGTCGCCCCAGAATTTCGACACCAGCCAGCTCTGTAGGTAGGACGCCTCGACATGGCGCACCGTGCCGATCTCGCCGGCCTGCACCATCCGGCGCGCCTTCTGCAATGCGGCGACGTTGCGATAGGTGAGATTGACCATGTTGACGATGCCGGCGGCTTCCGCGGCATCGGCCATTTCGTTGGCCTTGCGGAAATTTTCCGCCAGCGGCTTTTCGCACAGCACCGGCTTGCCGGCGGCGACCAGCGCCATGGTGGTCGGATGATGGATGCGGTCGGGCGTGACATTGGCGACCGCGTCGAAATCGCCCCAGTCGAGCGCCGCCTCCAGCGAGGTGAAGCGCTTCGGGATCTTGTAGGCGTCGGCATATTCGCCGACGCGGGCCGCATCGACATCGACGGCGCCGACGATCTCGACGCCCTCGATCGCGCCGAAGCGGCGGGCATGTTCCTGCGCCATCCAGCCGGTACCGAGTATCAAAAGCCGCATTTTTGTCCCTTTGAGCGATTTGGTTCGATTCAATAACGGGGGAGAATGTGACCCGGGCGCTGTTTTGGCGCAATCCCAAACGAAGCGGAGAGGCGCTTTTTAGCGGAAGCCGGCCTCGCCATGCGCATGCAGCCTGGGCCCGCGCTCCTCGATCGGCTCCAGCGCCTTTTCCACCGGCACGTTCGGCGCGTCCAGGATGGCGGGCTTCGCCCCTTGCGGGTTGTGCGCCCACTTCACCGCATTGCGCAGCACCTTCTGCACGGTGGCGTCGTGATAGGTCGGATAGGTTTCGTGTCCGGGGCGGAAGTAGAAGACATTGCCGGCGCCGCGCCGGTAGGTGAGGCCCGAGCGGAACACCTCGCCGCCCTGGAACCAGGAGATGAAGACGGTTTCCAGCGGCTCCGGCACAGCGAACTGCTCGCCATACATCTCCTCGTTCTCGAGCTCGAAGAACTCGCCGATGCCTTCGGCGATGGGATGGCTTGGGCTCGTCACCCAGAGCCGCTCGCGCTCGCCGGCCTCGCGCCATTTCAAAGTGCAGGGCGTACCCATCAGCCGTTTGAAGATTTTCGAGAAATGGCCGGAATGGAGGATAATCAGCCCCATGCCTTGGAAGACGCGCTTCGCAACGCGTTCGACCACTTCGTCGGCCACCGCGCCATGGTCCTTGTGGCCCCACCAGACCAGCACGTCGGTTTCCGCGAGGCGGGATTCCGGCAGGCCGTGCTCCGGCTGCTCCAGCGTCGCGGTCGAGGCTGATATGCCTGCGTCGGTGTTCAACGCCGTGGCAATGGTCGCGTGCATGCCTTCCGGATAGATCGAGGCCACCACCTCATTGGTCCGCTCATGGATGTTCTCGCCCCAGACGACAGCGCGAATTGTCATGGATTGCCTCGTGAGTGATTGGGAGCCGCCCCGCGCCATAGATAGCGCCTTCGCCCGGCATTGGAAGCGGTTT
This sequence comes from Mesorhizobium sp. B2-8-9, assembly GCF_006439475.1. NCBI lineage: Bacteria > Pseudomonadati > Pseudomonadota > Alphaproteobacteria > Hyphomicrobiales > Phyllobacteriaceae > Mesorhizobium > Mesorhizobium sp. B2-8-9. The sequence continues at coordinate 53,986 of NZ_VFTQ01000031.1, forward strand.
TCGCAATGCGGTGAATGCCGGTGGAGTCATCAACCTGTGGTCTGCGCCACCACGCTCCTTGGTTCGCGCTGGATGATGAGTTCGCAAGGCCGATTGGCAAGCTTCCCTTCCCGTGCGCAATATTGGCCATGGGCGAAATGCTTGTAGGCGCAGCGATCTTTGCTTGTCTGGCCGGGGCCTCGCTGGTCAGCCTGATGGTGCACGAGCGTTTCCCTGCTCACCACCTTCAGGACGACACCAGCGCGGTGGTGCGGCTCGCCGCGAACCTGTTCGTGGTGATGTCGTCGCTTATGCTCGGCCTGATGATCAATTCAGCCAAGAACACATTCGAGGCCATCAACGGCAACGTCCACACCTTCGCCACCGATCTCATCCTGCTTGATCGAACGCTTCGACATTACTGACCGGAAGCGGACAGCGCCCGGCAATCGCTGACCGCATACGTCCAGCGCGTCGTCGACACCTCTGCCGCCGACAGCGACACGACCGTCGTCCCGAACAGGCTGGCGGAACTGCTGCTCAATCAGGTCGGCGACATCCTGGCGGGATTGACGCCGGCGGATGCCAGGCAGACCGCCGCACAACAGGCCGCGACACAGCAACTGCAGAAGCTGATCGAGCAGCGCTGGATACTGGCCGAACAGTCCGAGGGCGCCATACCCGCGCCACTGATCGTTCTGCTCGTCGCCTGGCTGACGCTGATCTTCGCCAGCTTCGGCTTCCGGGCGCCGCGCAACGGCACCATCGTCTTCACCTGCCTCGTTTCCGGGGCGCTGGTCGCCGCGGCGATCTATCTGATCGTCGACATGGACAGCCCGTTCTCAGGCCCGATCCAGGTCTCGCCGGCGCCCCTGCAACGGGCGCTGGCTGAACTGACGACGCAATGAGTTTACCGGCCGGGGTGGCCGAGCAATTCGACCAGCAGTCTCGCCGCTGCCTTGGCGCCGTCGGTGCGGATCATGCCGGCGATAGTGCTCGCGCGGGCGCCGGCCGCCAGCGCCGTCTCCAGCGCCGCCGACAGCGACTGCGTCGTCGGCACCGGACCGTCATGCGCGGCGCTGATGCCGAGCTCGGCCGCCCGTCTTGCCCAATAGGGCTGGTCTCCGATCTGCGGCACGATCACCTGCGGCGCTCCCGCCCGTGCGGCGGCGACGGTCGTGCCGGCGCCGCCGTGATGGATGACGGCGGCGACGCGGCCGAACAGCGCCTGCTGGTTGACCTCGCCGACGGCAAAGCAGTCGTCGTGATCGTCGACGGGGCCCAACTCTGCCCAGCCATGCGCGAGCACCGTACGGAGGCCCTTGGCGCGGATCGCCTCGATGGCGGCGGAGCCGGCTTCGCTCGCGACCGATATGGAACCGAAGCCGACATAGACCGGCCCCCGGCCGGCATCGAGGAAGGCTTTGAGCCCGTCGGGCAGGGGCCGCTCGTCCGGCAGGATGAAGGCGCCGGTCTGCACGACGTCGATCAGGTCCGAGCCCGGCCATGGTCCCAGCGTCGGGTCGCAGGCGAGCAGGACGGGATTGCCGTAGACATAGTCCCGGACATTTTCCACCGGGGGCAGTCCGAGCGATGCGCGATGGCCGTTGATCGCCTCGCCGAAGAGGGCGTTCTTGGTCCGGATGTCCAGCTCCCACAGCAGCCGGTTGTCGGTCACGCCGGCCGGCAGCGGATGGCCCGGATATTCATGCGGCCGGTTGTGCGGCGAGGGCAGCCAGATGGGGCAGAACGTGCCGAGCATGTAACGCATGCCGCGTTGTTCCGCGACCAGCCGCGCGGCCGCGCAGGACGGGAAGAGGCCGAACGCCACCACGGCGTCGCAGCCTTCGGCGGCCGCGCTCAGCGCCTCATATTGCTTGGCAACGATCTCGGCCGCCTGGCCGGAAATGAGCCGGGCCCGGTCTTCGGGCGAGACCGATCGCGACCGGTTGACCATTTCCTTCGCCCATTCGCGCACCGGCGCGAAGGCCGGGGCCAGCGGCACGCCGGCGCGGGCCAGAAGGGCGGCAAACTCCTCGTCGCCCGGTGCGCTGACCCTGGCCTCGACGCCATGCGCCTGCAACGCTGCGCCCAACGCCGCCAAAGGCTCGACGTCGCCGCGCGAGCCGTAAGTCGATAACAAGATACGCATTCCATGCTCCGTGTCGTTTTTCGGAGCAGCGTTGATACGCCATGGCCGGGGGCTTGCCGCAAGCCCGGGCTGCGCCATATCTACCTTCTGGGAAGGGTCGTTGTTGCGTCCTCGGTTGAGGTCGCGATCGCAATTCGAAGCGGCGACGACATACCAGCATCCGCGCGCATCGGCGCGAAGCCCTTCGGATCGGCAAGTGGGGATCGGCCAGTGCCGGCGACAAGCTCGCCGGCCGGATAGGGTTTAACCCTGGCGGCCTTCCTGGGCGACCCGGGTGGGGGAGCTTGTGAGGCGCGGGACGACGACGAGACGCTTGATCTTGCCGTTTTTGTAGGCGGCAAGGAAGCGGTGATAGTCCTTGAAGACGACGCAGCCATTGGATTCCGCACGGCCGCCGCGCAGCATATAGGTGTGCGCAAGCAGGCCGTTGCGGCCGTATTTGTTGTTGCCGCTGGTCGGCGTGAGCCTGATTGCCTCGACCCCGTGAAAGCGCGACTCGCGCATCGACAGATTGTAGGTGTCGGGCGGCGTCGGGCCGACATTCTTGCGGTTGACGAAGCGCGGCTGGTCGACCATCGAGCCCAGCCCTGAATGCGCTTCCAGTTTCGAGCCGTCGGGCATGTAAACGGTCCTCGCCGAAATATCGTAGACGGCAACGCCATTGCCCGTCGTGGGTCCATTGAAAAGGTTGCGGAACGCGCTGCCGAGTCCGCCGCGCTCCGGCGTGTCCGGCTTGGCATAGGCGAGCATCTCGGACGCCTGCGCCTTGCGCTTGCCTGGCTTGGAGTCAGTCACGAGCGGTTTCGAGTCTGTCACGCCCGGCAGGGCCTGGTCGCCGTTCCTCGGCGAGACCGCCGTCGGTGCGCCTTGCGCGGTATCGGCAGCGGCCGGCCGCGGCTTGGCCTTGGCAACCTGCGGCTTCGCGGTTTCGGGCTTCTGCGTCCTGGCGGCGTTTTCTTCGGGCGCTTCGGTGGCGCGTTCGAGCGTGGCGCGCGGGCGAAGGCCGGGCACGGCAATGGTGTCGGGCAGATCATCCTGCGGCGGCAGTGAGGCGACCTGGTAGGCGCCATCCTTGCCGTTGTCCCGTTTGGCGGCGACATCGGGCGCGTCGCTGTTTTCGAGCGCGACGGCGGTCGGAGGGTCGGCCGTTTCCTCCGGCGCTATATTGGCGAGCGCCAGCGCCAAGTCGGAAGCGCCGGCGATTTCGGCCGGCCGCGAACCGAAGCGGGCTTCCGCCGGGGCGCCTGGCAGCGCGCCGCCAAAGCGGCTCGCCGAAGGCAGGCTGGCCAGCAGGAACGGCGCCTTCTCGGCGCGGGCAAAGGCATCGGCAAGCTTCTGCGGCGAAAGCGCGGCGCGCTTTACAACGCCGTCGAAGCGGTCGACGACCCCGGCGGCCGAAGCCACCACGACGTTTTCATGCGCGACGCTATCCGGCGCCGGCAACTTGAGGCGCGCCGTCTTGCCGGCGTGGCCTTCTTTCTTCAATTTTTCAGGAGCTTGGCCGTCATGCCTGAAGCTTGTCGCGAGGCTGAAGCAGCCGGAGTCGCAGCCGCCGGTAAGCGAGCCTGCCTTGTAGCCGCCATTGACTGCAAGGTGCGGCGCCCAGGCGTTGGCGATCTGTCGGCGCTGGTCGCCAAGCGCGATGTTGCGGGGCGAAAGCAGGCCTTGCGGCAATCCGTTGGAAGCGGCGGTCAGCGAGGTGCTCACCGAATGGAGCCCCGCCAAGGTGGCGGCGGACCACAGCATGAGGGCGGCGCCGACAGCAGGCACCACAACCCAACGATGACCAGACTTTTGCGAAGTTACCCCCCCATGAGGAGCGTCACCCCGGTTCTTCAAACGCAAAAACGCCATACGACCACTCTCAATCGGCATGCCGGTTTGCGGACCTGGCACCCGTCACGATCACAGTTCGCTGGTGCCCCCTGCACCTTCACGCGTCTGTTGCCGATTGATTCAAAAGATGGACAAAGTTGGTTAACCAATCCCTCCACCAATCGCCGATTTGGCGACGGTCCATACGAAAAAAGAGCCCTCCACGGTCTGCGCCACGGTAAAAATGCTCTTCCTCACCCGCTTTGCTGCCCGTTTTTCCGGCCTCTGTCAAGAAAACGTGAAGGCTGGAACCGCAGCACCTCCAGCCGGCTAGAGGCCGATTGGGGTCAAAATGCGACGGTCTGAAGAATTGCGGAACAAGCCAGTCGCAAAACCTTTGGACCAGGTTTTGGGGAGTGCCGGCGGCCGGCGCGGTCTCCTTATTGCGGGGATCGCCCTAAAAAGCCACCCGTTGACTGCAGCGACGAAGCCGGAAACGTCAGCGCCGTTCGTCAGGGCTGTCGGCGACGCCGACATGGTGGCGATAGACCATCTCCCAGCCCTTCCATCCGGTAAACAGAAGGATGAGAACCACCAGCAGGGACAGCGCGAGGCCGACCGGAATTACGGCTGCATCGCCATGGGCATAGCGCGAATACCAATTGTAGAGCTGTATGAGAACGACCAGCACATTACCGCCGGCGTGAAGCCATGCATCCTGAAGATTGCGGATCTGGTTATCGCCCAACACATCCGTCAGGCCGGCAACAGCGGCCAGGGCCGCCATGATCAGGCCGGCCCCGAGAAGCCAGAGAGAGCCACTTACCCAACCCGGGTTGCCGGTTCGCCAGAAGATCAAGTCGCAAAAGAAAGTTGCGACGAAAAACGCGATGGGAAAGGGGATCAGCATCGGATGGATCGGATGGCCGCCGATGCTTGCCGTGCTGCGCGGATAGTGGGTCATGGCGACACCTCCAAGCTAGCTGGGCCGACCGACCCTGACCAACGGAGCTGGCCAGCCGCGACAGAGAACATGAAACCCCGGCGGCGGTGGAATGTTCCATTGCGCGCCGGCCGCTCGCAGCGCCGCGCCGACGCCTTTGCGCCGATAAGCCGCGAACCTCGGCTGTTTGCCGGCAGAAGCTTTTCGGTGCTCGGTTCGGTGCCCAATGTAGCCGACCGACGGTCCGGTCTTCATCAGCGAACGTCGATGACGACCATCAGACCGCCGCCGCCCTTCTCCTCGGCATTGTTATTCGTGGTGTGATGCGGGATGTGGCAGTGAATCAGCCACCTGCCCGGACGCCTCGCTGTCCAGACGACATCATATCGCTGGCCCGGTCCGACATTGACCGTATCGGCAAGAAAACGTGCGGCGACGGGAATCGTCTCGCCGTCGCGGGCGACCACTTCGAACGGACCGCCATGGATGTGCATCGGGTGTATGAAGCCGTTGTTGCTGCCGATGAAGCGGACCTTTAGCGTCTCGCCGACCTTCATATGGATCGTATCTGTCGACGGATAGGCTTTGCCGTTGATGGTGAAGAAGTTCGGCATGCCGCCGTCCATCGGCATCGCAGGATAGGTCAGGCCTTCGCGGACCAGCCATTCCTGCAGCTCGATGACATAGTCGTGGTCGGCGGCGACCTCGTCGGCGGGACTGGCGGGATCGATGATCAGCGCGCCATAGAGGCCGAGTGCCTGGGTGCGATCGGGCTTGGCGTGCGGATGATAGAAGTATGTGCCGTGCTGGGTGGCGGTAAACTCGTAGGAATAGGTCTGCCCGGGCTCGATCGGCGCCTGGGTGATCTCGGCCGGCCCGTCCATCTGATTGGGCAGGATCAGGCCATGCCAGTGCACCGTTGTTTCCTTCGGCAAGGCGTTGGTGACGTTGATGCGCACCCGGTCGCCCTGACGGATATGGATGCGCGGGCCCGGAATCTGACCGTTATAGGCATAGGCGTCGACCGTCACGTCCGGCAGGATATGCCAGCGGATCACCGACGGCCTCAGCTCGAACACCTTCACGCCGTTTTCCATGCGGAACGGCAGGTCTTGGTCGCCCTTCGCAGCCAGACCGTAAGATGCGCTCACCAGCCGAGGATCGGCCGCCGCCATGTCGCGCATGGTATCGGCCGGCGTGTCACGATCCATGATCATGCCCTGGGGCATGATCACTCCGCCGACGTCGCGGGCCGAGAGCCTGAGGTTCAGCCAGTTCGCAGGCGCCGCCATGCCGATCGCCAGGGCCAGAGCGGAAACCGTACCGAGCGCCGCGATTTGCGGTGTGGTCGCGTCAGAGCGCATGTGATGGCCGGCGGCGCGCTGTTCGCCCGCCGGTTCGTGGCCCTGCCGGGCATGGCCGTGCCCGCTCGCTTCGGCCGGTTGCGGGCGCTCGGTCATCAGCCCGTGCTTGAGGCCGCGCGCGACCAGCCAGACATTGGCGGGATAGGCCAGCGTGAAGCCGGCGATGACGCCCAGCGACATCACGCCCCAGAACAGAAGTTCGGTGGGCTCCATGGCGCGCATGTCGCGGCCCATCATCAGGAAGCTCATGACCGGCGCCATGCCGGCCATCATGAAGTTCATGGAGATGAACTCGGGCAGGAAGCTCTTCTTCACATTCTCCCAATAGCTGCCGCCCATCATCGATTTCATGAACAGCGATTGGAAGATGAACAGGCCGAAGGCGAAGCCGGCGAGATATTCGACGATGAGGTCGAGCCACATCGGCAGGCCGAGCGTGGCGGTGACGACCGCGGCAAGGATGATCCCGGTGGCGTCGCCGGCGACACAGTGAATGGTCGAGCCGACGCCCTGCTTCCAAAGAGGCTTTGTGAAGGCCTCATGCTCGCCGGGGCGCGGTTCCTTGTCGGCCAGCACATAAAGCAGCAGGCCGAGCGGGCCCATATAGAGCGTCACCAGGATGAAGCCCCATTTCATCACCACCGGCTCGGGATTGTTGCGGTATTGGTCGAACCCGACATAGAGCGTCGAAGCGGCCGCGAGCACGAACCAGGCAACGAGGAAATAATCGATCGGTTGGATGAGCATGATGCGGCCTCTGCTCGATGAAACGGCTGGTTGCATCCCCGCGGATGAACGCGGCCGAGGCCACTACGATCCATCTTGCGGAATTTGCGGCTCCAGCCTTCGATCGAGCTTGACCTTCCAGCAACTGGAACCCTTAGCGTCGGCGGCGAGGCCTGCGGCGGGCTCTCAATCGAGATCGAGGAGCGAAAAATGCATCGACGCGGTTTTCTGGCGGCAAGCCTGGCGACGGTTCTGGCGAGCCCGCGCGCGCTGGCGCAGATGAAGATGGACGACATGTCGAACATGCCCGGTATGGACCATGCCGGCCATGACATGGGCGCGATGGGTCAAGGCCCCGTGGCGCTGCCCCAGAACCAGCCCTTGCGCGAATTGCCGCTGCTGGCGAATGAAGCGGCCGGGCCCGGCCTGTTCAAGGCGAGGCTGACAGCAGAGTCGGCCACGGCGCGCTTTGCCGCCGACCGGGACACGCCGATTCTTGCTTATAACGGGATCAGCCCAGGACCGCTGATCGAGACCCAGGAGGGCGACCGCGTCGAGATCACCTTCTCGAACCGGATCGAGGGCGAGCCGAGCACCATCCACTGGCATGGCATGCCGGTGCCGGCGGACCAAGATGGCAATCCGATGGACCCGGTGGCGGCGGGCGCCGACCGTGTCTACGCCTTCGAACTGCCCGAAGGCTCGGCCGGCTCCTACTGGTATCATCCGCATCCGCATGGTCGGACGGCCGAGCAGGTTTATCGCGGCCTTGCCGGTGCGTTCCTCGTCAAGGCCAAGGCCGATCCGATCCCGGCCGCCTATGGAGACACCACGCTCTTCCTAACCGACCTTCGCCTCGCCGCCGACGGTTCAATGCCCGAAAACACCATGACCGACATGATGAATGGCCGCGTCGGCGATCAGGTGCTGGTCAACGGCCAGAAGAACCCGCGGCTCGCCGTGGCAATGGGCACGAAACGGCGCTTGCGGCTCTACAACGCCACCAATGCGCGCTTCCTGAGGCTTGCTTTCGTCAATGCGGCAATGACGGTGATCGGCAGCGACGGCGGCCTGCTTGAGGCGCCGGTGGCGACCGACGAGATCCTGCTCAGCCCGGCCGAGCGCGTCGAGCTGGTCGTCGCTTTCGACAAGCCGGGGACAGCAATCCTCACCACGCTCGACTACGACCGCGGCTGGATGGGGCCGGGCCGGCCGGAGGACAAGGGGCTCGCCCTGCTGACGGCCGACGTCTCGGACACGCAGGCCGAGCCGATGCCGCCGCTGCCCGAGCGGCTGCGGCCGATCGCGCGATTTGGCCAGCCGACGGTTAGCCGCCGTCTCGTCTTCACCGAGACCATGGCGATGAAGCCCACCGGTATGGAGATGGGTTTTCTGATCAACGGCATGGCGTTCGACATGGGGCGCGTCGATATCGTCGCCAGAGCCGGTGACACCGAGCTCTGGGAGATCGTCAACCAGGCCGACATGGACCATCCTTTCCATCTCCACGGCACGCAGTTCCAACTCATCGAGCGCGAGCGCGACGGCAAGGTCTCGAAGCCGCCCTATCTGGCGTGGAAGGACACGGTCAACGTGGCGCGCGGGGAGACGGTGCGGCTCGTCACGCGCCAGGAGCGGCCAGGGACGCGCATGTATCACTGCCACATCCTCGAGCATGAGCAGCTGGGTATGATGGGCGTCGTCGACGTGCAGGCATGAGGTCTGGCATCGTTTGCGCGGCCGCGGTGCTGGCCCTCGCCGTGTTGCCGGTAGCCGCACCGTCGCTGGCTCGGGACCCGAACAACGCGATCGTTACGACGCGCCAGGCCGCGATGAAGGAGATGGCCGCCGCAGCCAAGACGATTGCCGAGATGTTCGACGGCAAGCGCGCCTATGAGCGGGCGGCCTTCAAGGCAGCGGCGGGCACACTCAGCGCCCGCACCGGCGGTGCTCTGATTGCAGGATTCCCGCGGGGCACAGTTGGCGCGCCGTCGGCCGCCAAACCGGAGATCGACCAGGCCCGGCCGGAGTTCGAGGCGCTCGCCCGCCATATCGGCCGGCTTGCCGATGCGCTCGACGCCAAGGCCGGGAACGCGCCCGCCGAGATTACTGCCGACATGCGAATGACGGGACCGCCCGTAGACGGCGGCAGCCTGCTTGGCAAGCGCCCGGGCGTCGCCGAGGCCGATCCCGCAAAAATGCCGGCGGAGCATCTCCTGCACCTCATTCTGCAGGACTGCACGAGCTGCCATTCGAAGTTCCGGCGGAAAGTCGAATGAGGCCGGATGCGTTCAGTTGCAAGACCTGTGGGCGAGGCGAAGAGGGGTTCGGCGGTAGTCGGCTTGCCCCAAAAGAAGTCACCCTTGCCGCACGCGGGGCGCCTCGGTGCGGCCCAGGACAGTCAACCCGATCTCACTGGCCCCGGAGCCGCGCGAAATCGTCGAGGATTGCTGGGCGCTCGCCCCAGCTTGGTCGGGCCTTGGTGCTCGCCAGTCATTCACTTGCTGCCTTGCTGTACTGCCCCGGGCACGATCAGAGCGCCCTGGTCAGGTCCCGAAAATTTGAAGCCGATAAAAAATAGGACGATGATGAGAACGCAGATTGCCAGCACCGTGACGAGGGTCCTTCTCGGGTTTTCGGCTGGCGGTCTGTCTTCCATAGCAATTCGCCTTGGACTCTAAACTCGGCGACAATGCCGGGGTTCCCAACGCCGCGCCGACCAACGGACTGGCCGAACCACGTCAGGACGCGGCTTTTAGCGGAATGTTCCTAACCAACACGGTGCGGGCCTGCGCTTCCGAATTCCCAGCATCATACTTGCGTCTGTGCTAATATATAACGATTACGCACTTTCGTGCGTAGCCAACATATTGGGAGGATGCGATGAAAACCATGAATCGCAGGTCTGCAATTGCTCTCAGCATGACGGCCGCCGCGGTCACGCCCTTGTTCACCCTGATGGCATCCGCAAAGACCAAGAAATACGGTCCGAAGGATGGCAAGGAGATAGCGCCCGGCATCAGAGTGGTTGAGGTAGGCACCGGCAATTCCGACATTCCCGCCTACAAGAGCATTTCAATTGTCGACGTGGTCTTCCAGCCCGGAGCGCACGCGCCCGCAATGGTGATGGACAACGACATGGTATGCACGATTACGTCGGGCGCTTTCACGATCAAGAAAAAGGACAAGGAATTCAAGCTCAAGGAAGGCGACATGTACACCTGTTCCAAGGGCAAGACCGACGAGGCGACGAATACAAGCAAGGAGGTGGGCGTGCATCGCATCGCCGTCTTGATACCTGCCTAGGAGGCCGGCATCCGGCCGGACGATCGGTTGCTATCGCCAGTCCAGCCGAGGCTTGGGAAAATTCGCGCGGAAGACGATGTGCGAGGCGCGCCTTAGCCGAACCAGGGACCAACCTCGTCTTGCCGCTGAGTTGTGCGCCCAAGGTCAGCGCTTGCGAGACATTGCGGAGCGCCGCCTCTGTCAAGGCGGCGCCGGCGGGGCCAAGGGCCAGCCGGGCGATGACCGCGGCGACATGGACGCGCATTGTGAACAATCCCCTCCAGGCCGCCGCGTAGCGTCTGCCGGCGGCTTGGCGCCGCCTCGCGATTCTGAGAGAGGCGGCTCCGAGTCCGCGAGGGGCATCACAAAAATGACGCGCTCTCACCGCTATATGCCAGGCTGGATGCGCTAAAGCAGGGTTCATCATTATGGATGCCAGCGAATTGCAGGCCATAGGCGATACGCTGATGCGCGTCGTCACCCCCGATATGAAACCGAAAGACCTGCTCAAGGCGGTGCGAAAACTGCACCCGGACGCCAAGAAGAGGGATATTGCCCGCGCGGCCTTCCACGCCATTATCGCCAACGCCGACCAGGATCCCGGCAAGTCGCGCAACCTTCAGGCCTTCGCGCTCGCCGAGCGTACCCAGCAATCGGAATAAATTGCCGCGAATTGTAGTTTTGGGCTTGCCGGAAATTTAATAAGCGGCCTCTAATTTAATGGCTTAGCCGGCAGCTGGAGCCAATTCCAGGAAAAAGTGTGTCACGGTTTTCCGTCCGGAATTACCCTAGCCCCAACCGGTAATGAGCCCATGACCAAGAACCTCGGCAATGCCAAACCCAGCGCTCCTGCCAAGGAGATGAACCCCTCGCTGTTCGGCAAGGCCGCGCCGGCATTGTTTCCGCTGGTCGTCGCGGCGCTTGGCTATCTCATCGGCCGGCATTTCTTCGGCTTTTGACGGGCCGGCGTCCGGCACGCTATTTCCAGCCGGCCCAAGTACAATTGTCGTCTCGACCATCCTCCTTGCAGCTTTGGTCCTAGGGCCTAGGTCGTTCTTGTCCTTGGCCGGGCCCAAGCGCATGCTGGTGGGAGCCGGCGGCCTCGCAAACTCCGGTCAGGCCCGGCCGCCGAACCCAGTATCACCCCCCCAAAGGCTGCCGGGCCGCCGCCTGGGCGGCGAATTCTTCCGCGCTCGCCCACGGCCAACTGCCGCACTGCCTAAATCTGCAGTACCGCTCGGGCGCCTTCGAATTCCGTTGCTGCATCGTTTCGCAGACCGAACGCCATGTCGAAGTCGAACTCGCCTGCACCTAGGCGCAATGGCATGTCTTCGCCGCCACGCTCGCTTTTATTCGTGAAACTCGCAAATATGCCGAATAACGGCGGGTGCTCTTGCACTAAAGAACAATAAGCCACGCTTTTCGGCAATTCCAGACGCGCTAGATTGTATTGTGAGGTCGGAGATAGGCAGTTCTTCGAATGAAGAGCAGGAGCTGTATATGGTAACAAGCGAGCCAGACAGTGTCCGCGTAAAAACCGTTAATGGCCAATGGATCGTGCGCGTCGTCGACGGCGGCAGGCTGAAGCAGCAAGTGTTCGACATTCACGCGCAGGCCGAGATCTTCGCCGAGGAGGAGCGGCTGCGACTGGGGCTGCCGGGCGAGCCGCCGGCCGAAGAGCCGGTTCGACCGCTCCCACACGGGCGGGCTCGCTGACGGCGAGGGGTAGCCGGACCACGCCAATCGCCGAGGTCGGAACAGACCTATCCCTGGTGCTCGGCTCTGAGCCTCTCTTTCATCCGTTCAAGCGCCGGCTGACCGCCGGCCGCCAGATCGTTGGCGACCCGGGCCAGCTTATCGTCGGCCTTGCGGTATTTGCTGCCCCAGGCGCCGAGCGTTGCCAGCACCGGCAAAAGGTCGATGCCGGCCTCGGTCAACCGGTAGATCGCCTTCAGACCGTGGCTCGGGTCGTCGCTGCGGGTGAGGATGCCTTCGTCGACCAGCGTCTGCAGCCGCTCGGCCAGCGTGCGCGACGAGATGCCTTCATCGGATTGTAGGAACTCGCGAAAGTGCCTTTTCCCGGCGAAGGCCAGGTCGCGAATGATGAGCAGCGTCCAGCGGTCGCCGAGCAGTTCGAGCGAGAGGCTGATCGGGCAGCCGGATCGTTCCTTGGTCGACATCAGTATGGTTCCATTTTTAAATCATTTTACTATTGACATCGTTCTTGCCTTGCGTCAAATGGTTCCAGAAGTAAATCATTTGACGAGAGGAGATCGATATGAGCCGGCAAGTCAAGCGTACGATGGTGGTCGTCGGCGCAACCAGCGAAGTGGGCGCCGAGGTCTCGGCCAGACTGACCGGGGCAGGGCATGAGGTGCGCGGCATCGCCCGTAGCCTCGGCGTCGCACTCGAAGATCAGGCGGCGCTCGACGCCGCCTTCTCGGGTGCCGACAGCGCTTACGTGATGATCCCCTTCGATGTCACCGCGCCCGATCTGCATCACTTTGAGGACGAGGTCGGCGCACGGCTGGCATCCTCCATCGCCAAGGCGGGCCTGCGCCGGATCGTGCTGCTCAGCGGCCTCAATGCCCATCTCAGAATGGGTACGTCGCTTGGCGCCGCGCTGATGGAAAAGCGACTTGCCGCGCTGGGCCTGGAGGAACTCGTCTATCTGCGCGCCTCCTTCTTCATGGAGAATTTCATCAAGGGCATGGGCTTCGTCGAGCAGGCGGCGTCCGGCGTCTTCGCCTCGCCCTTCCGCGGCGACCTGCCGATGCCGCTGATTGCCGCCAAGGACGTTGGCGAACGCGCCGCCGCTCTATTGAATGCCGAACACTTTCCGATACAGCGCGTTGTCGAATTGCACGGCGGCGGCTCCTACACGTTCGAACAGGCCACCGAGATCCTGGGGAGGGCGATCGGCAAGGAGGTCGCCTACCATGAAGTGCCGTTAGCCGATGCGCGGGCCGGTATGGTCGCCAATGGCATATCGGCGAGTTTTGCCGATGCGCTGGGCGAGACGGCGGCAAGCTTCAACAGAGGCGAGCGCTGGGCGCTGGAAGCACCCTCAGCCGAAAATGCCACCCCGACCAGTTTCGAAGCCTGGGCGCAGGCTTTCGCCCGTTCGCCCGCCGCCGCGCGAGCCTTCATAGGCAGCAATTCCTGACGAGGGAGACCGGACATGAAGAAGCTTATCCTGCAGATGCAGATGTCGGTCGACGGTTTTGTCGGCGCCGATGAGGGCCATCGCTGGCAGCTTTGGGAATGGGGCGACGACAGCGCATGGGACGAGGAGCTTAAACGGGACTTCAACGCCGTTTTCACGACCATCGATACCATCCTGTTGAGCCGCAAGATGGCTGAGGAAGGCTATCTGACCCATTGGGGCAACGCGGCGAGGAAATATCCGAAGGACCGCTTCTTTGCCTTCGCCCAGCGCATCGTCGAGGCCGAAAAGGTGGTGGCGAGCGATAAGCTCGGGACCTCGCGCTGGGAACGAACGCGCGTCGTAAGCGGCGACTTGCCGCGTGAGGTCAACGCGGTGAAGCAAGGCGAGGGCGGCGACATCGCCGTGTTCGGCGGCGCCGGCTTCGCCTCGGCGCTGATCGCCGCCGGCCTTGTCGACGAGTTCCAGCTCTTCATCAATCCGGCCGTTCTGGGCAGCGGCCGCCGCATCTTCGACAAGGGCGGCTTTGGCAGGCTGAGGCTCCTCGGCTCCAGGCCCTAGGCCAGCGGCATGGTGGTGAGCCGCTACGCGCCGGCGAGGTGAGAAGGCAATCGATGGGAGATCGCTCTGCCTGAATCAATCTGGCAGCGCGGCTTCCTAACTACCTGTCTGGCCATGCCTTTCCCGGATGGGTTGGCAACCGCCCCCGCTGACCAGCCGCAGCTGCACGCCTGGCGTGATGGACCGCTGCCAAGCGGCGCGGCCGTTGCCCACGGCGGCAAACCAGCGGGCTTCGCACGATGTCAGGCCGATAAGCACCCGGCCGGCATATTCGGCCGGCGCGCCATTGGCCGCATCGAACACCGTCCAGCTGCTGCCAGGCGGCTCCTGCACCGGGACGAACCTCATCGGAGACTCCATCTGTGAAGAGATGGGCAATAGCAGGCGCGACTTGGCGTTCCTATGACGTGGTTCACATTGGCACACATTTACGGTGGATCGCACCGCTGCGGCTGCAAGCCACCAATCTCCTTGGCTGCTTGCCCTACTGCCCCGCCTGGTCGGCGTCGGTCAGCGTGCCGAGGAAGGCGACGATGTCGTCGATCTCGGCATCGGTCAGCGCCGGCTTGTCGCCGGGCTTTTTGCCATTGAAGGGCGGGTCTGTGTTGAGGTTTCCCCAGTAAGCCTTTGGCAGATCGTCGAATTTGTCGACCGTTCCGTCCGCCTTCTTCGGATACCAGCGCCCAGGATCCGTATCGCGGCTGGCGTAGAAGGCGACCGCGTCGCGCAGCGTGTGGAAATAGCCGTTGTGGAAGAAGCTTTTCCGCAAGGCAACGTTGCGCAGCGTCGGCGTCTTGAACAGGCCGCAATATTCGACGCGGTCCTTGAGATCGGTGCGCAGCGGACCGCACAGGCCGAGGTCGACATAATTGGGATCGGCATTGGCGGGGATCGCCGGGTTGCGCGGCACGGCAATCGCGATCAGGCCGTAATCGGTGAATTGCGGCGGCTCGCCGTCATTGGCCGGTTCGCTGAGATGACAGCTCGCGCAGTTGCCCTTCGCTGCTTCCTCGAACAGCATGCGGCCGCGCAATTCCTGCGCGGAAAGTTGCGCCTTGCCGGCGAGGAAGGCGTCGTAGCGGCTCGAATAGGGATAGAAATCGGCGCTGCTCTGCTCGAAGGTGCCCAGCGCTTCCACAGCGGCGTCGAAGGCGTCTTGCGGATGGTCGAAGACATCGGCGCCGAAGGCCGCCTTGAAGGCGCCGGCATAAGGCGCGTTGCGCAGGCTGGCGGCCACCTGGGACGCGTCCTTGTTGCCCATCTCGAAGGACGACAGCAGCGGGATTCTTGCCTGGTCCTTGCCGTGGTCGGCGCGGCCGTCCCAGGTCAGGCCCCCGGTCGGGCCATTGTCGACGCTTTCGTCGCCTTCGTCCTCGGAGTCGTAGAAGTGCTCCGTGAAGGCGGGCGCCGCCTGCAGGTAGCGCAGTGACGGCACGGCGCGAACGCCGGGCTGGTCAAGATTGGCTCCGCCCATTTCGACCGGTGCCGCCGAGGCCTGCCCGAAAGCGTGGTTGGGATCATGGCAGGACGAGCAGGCCTGCTTGCCCGAGGCTGAGAGCGACGGATCAAAGAACATCTGTCGCC
This sequence comes from Mesorhizobium sp. B2-8-9, assembly GCF_006439475.1. NCBI lineage: Bacteria > Pseudomonadati > Pseudomonadota > Alphaproteobacteria > Hyphomicrobiales > Phyllobacteriaceae > Mesorhizobium > Mesorhizobium sp. B2-8-9. The sequence continues at coordinate 69,561 of NZ_VFTQ01000031.1, forward strand.
CCAGCGCCGTCAGCGCCTCGGCGCGGGCGAAGGCTTCCTGGCGCGTCATCGGGCCGGGATGGACACCGGATGGCGCCTCGGTGTTGGCGGGCGTGGTGGAGGCGACGATCGTGGCCGCTGCAATGGCGATCGCGTGATTTTTCCGACGTCCCATCGTCTTCGGCGATACCCCTGATTTCTTCGCCCGGTTTCTTTGGCGGCGTAAGGATCGAGTGCAACGGATTGATGACCGGTCTTCCCGCTCACGAAACCGTGTTCGGCCGGGGCCGAACTGTCACAAAGGTGACAAGGCGTCGAAGTAGCTGGGCATTGATGCAGTTGCGTTCCTGCATTGCCGTCCTCCAGCCATTCCCAAGCCACGAGGCATTTTCCAATGATCCGGTCCTTTCTCTCCCTTTGCCTCGCCTCCACGGCGCTGGCATCGCTCTCTGCCGCTGCCCAAGCGGCGCCTGCCGGTTACGACAAGATCGACACCGTCGTCGTCATCTACGCCGAGAACCGCAGCTTCGATAACCTTTATGGCGGCTTCCCCGGCGCCAACGGTCTGGCCAACGTTTCGCCCGACCAGGCGCGCCAGCTCGACCGCGACGGCAAGCCGCTTTCCGAATTGCCGCCGGCCTGGGGCGGACTGACCGGCAAGGGCGTCACGCCGGCGGTGACGGAGGCGCAGAGCGCGCATCTGCCCAATGCGACATTCGCCATCGACGATCCCAAGGGCTTCAACGAGAATACCGGCGTCATCACCCATGATCTGTGGCATCGTTTCTATCAGGAGCAGATGCAGATCGACGGCGGCCGGAACGACAAGTTCGTCGCCTGGGCCGATTCCGGCGCGCTGGTGATGGGCCATTATGACGGCTCGATCCTGCCGATGTGGGCGATCGCCAAAAAATACGTGCTGGCGGACAATTTCTTCCAGGGCGCCTTCGGCGGCTCCTTCCTCAACCATTTCATGCTGGCCTGCGCCTGCGTGCCCTACTATCCAAATGCCGACACCAGCCCGGTGAAGGCCCAGATTGCCGTCGTCGAGCCGGATGGCGTGACGCTGAAACCGGCCGACAATTCGCCGCCCTCGGCGCTGGGCGGCGTGCCGAAATTCGCCAATGACGGCGCCATCACGCCCGACTTCTACGCCGTCAACACCATGCAGCCGCCTTACCAGCCAAGCGCCAACAAGCCGGCCGAGGGTGGCGACAAGGCGCTGGCCGATCCGGCGCAGCCGACCACGCTGCCGCCGCAGCACGAGATCACCATCGGCGATCTGCTGTCGCTCAAGGGCATTTCCTGGGCGTGGTATTCGGGCGCCTGGCAGGCGGCGCTCGACGGCAAGAACGCGACGCCCGTGCCGAACTTCCAGTTCCACCACCAGCCTTTCAACTATTTCGCAGCCTATGCGCCGGGCACGGCCGCGCGGGCCGAGCACATCAAGGATGGCGGGCTCGGCGGCACCGAGTTCATCAAGGCGATCGACGACGGCAAGCTGCCGGCGGTCTCTTTCTACAAGCCGCAGGGCAACCTCAACGAACATGCCGGCTATGCCGACGTGACCTCCGGCGACCAGCATCTGGCCGACCTCGTCGCGCATCTGGAGAAGAGCCCGCAATGGGCGCATATGCTGGTGGTCGTCACCTATGACGAGAATGGCGGCTTCTGGGATCATGTCGCGCCGCCCAAGGCCGATCGCTGGGGCCCGGGCAACCGCATCCCGGCCTTCATCATCTCGCCCTATGCGAAGATGGGGATGGTCGATCACACGCAGTACGACACGACCTCGATCCTGCGCTTCATCACCAACCGCTACGACCTGCCTGTGCTGCCCGGCATCGTCGCCCGAGACAAGGCGCTTCGCAACCACGACCAGCCGCCGATGGGCGATCTGACGGCAGCGCTCGATCTGACGAAGTAATCGTCGAAGCCCTTCTTGCAAAAGGCCCGCTCCGGCGGGCCTTTTTTTGTTGCGGCATCGCAAGGGTACTTGCCACGATCGGTCCCCCTGCCACACAAGGTGCTATGTCCGACAATTATCTGCACATGGTTCCTGACGATCCATACTGGCGTCCCGATAAGACGGCGGCGGAAGAGGCTGCCAACTTGGTGCGCGGACTGTTCCCCCAAGCCGAGCATGTCGGAATCGAATACAAGGAAGCAGTGACCTTCTTCGATGCAGGCGCGAATACGGAAAGCGTCCACTGCGCCTTCTGCGGGAGCGAACTGGGGGATTGGTGGGGCAATGCCATGGATCAGGCAGCCGTTTCGGATTTTAGCGACCTCGCTATCGTGACGCCTTGTTGTAGCAAATCCACGTCGCTCAACGATCTCCGCTACGTATGGCCTGCCGCGTTCGGTATGTGCTCGCTTACAGTCGTCAATCCTGGCGCGACCACCCTCGGCGCCGAGGAACTGCGAAGGATTGAGCAGGCGATTGGCTCGCCGCTCAAGGTGATCTGGCAACATCTCTGAGCCAGCTGAGCCAAGCAGACCAACCGAGCTGCTGAGCAGAACGAAGGAAGCACGATGGCGGACCTCAAGATCAGAACCCGCAATGCCGGCGCGCTCGCCGTCCTGCCGCCGGGCGGGCTGCCGGTGATCACGACGCCGACCGGTGGCACGGTCGATGTGGTCACGCAGGTCAGCGCGCCCGGCTTCAGCCCGCTCGACCTGCTCCATGCCTCTTTGGCCGCCTGCATGGTGCTCAGCGCCCGCATCGCCGCCACCCGCCTCGGCGTCGCCGACCGGCTCGGCGAGGTGAGGGCGGATGTCAGCGGCGAGAAGGCGACGGACGAGCCCTCACGGGTCGAGACATTCATCGTCAAACTGGAGATCGCCGGCGACCTCGATGACGCGACGAAAGAGCGAATCCTGGCGGACGCGGAAAACATCTGCACCGTCTCCAACACGCTGCGCGGCGCGCCGGCGCTTCGTTCCACGCTGGGGTGAGCGCAATGGGGTATCTTTCGCCGATCGACTACGCGACCGCCTCGGACGACATCCGCGCCGAGCACGACCGCGAGCTCGCGCTGCGCGGCCGCATGACCAACATGAAGCGCATCCTGCTCCACTCGCCGGCCGCCCACCGCATCTACGCCGAATGGTTCACGCTGCGCGACCTTCTCAAGCCCACACTCGACGACCGCGCCATCTGGCTGTTGTCGAAAGCGGTCGCCGAAACGATGCGCGCCGAGATTCCCGTGATCTTCTTTCGCCGCGCATTGATCGAGAACGGGATCGACCCCGAAGCGATCGAACCGACCGCCGACGAGACGCTGCTGATTTCCTTCGGCATGGCAATCGCCGCCGATGCCAATGGCGTCCCGGAAAAAACCTGGGCCGCGCTCAAGGCGCGCTACGACGAGACGCTGCTGGTCAACCTCACCGCCTTCGCCGGCATCATGGTGGCGACCTGCGTGTTCACCAATGCGGTGAAGGTGGATCTCGATCCGGAGCTGGAGATGTATCGGAGGCAGTGAGGCGCGACTTCTCCGTCTCCCCCTGTGGGAGAAGGTGGATCGGCGCGTTAGCGCCGAGACGGATGAGCGACTATCTTGGGTGTCAAGTTGCATTTGCGAACTCTTTGCGCGCGTCACGTGCTTTTG
>NZ_VFTQ01000032.1:0-68025 GCF_006439475.1 Mesorhizobium sp. B2-8-9
CGCATTGCCGACACCGACTACGATCAGCGCTCCAATGTGCTGCGCACCGCCTTCCCAAGGTTCGTCGGCGATGCCGCACAGTGGACCACCAACTCCTATGACTGGGCCGACCGGCTGGTGGCGACGGTCAATCCGGATGCCAGCCAACGGACTTACCTGCACTATCTCGCCACCGCGACAGGCACCTTCAATCCGTGGCTTTTTGGCGTGGTGCTTACCGACGAGCTTGGCCACCAGACCGAGACCGTAACCTCGACGCGCGGCGATACCACAGCAGTGGTGCGTGACGTGGTTGGCATGGCGCTGACCGAGTACCGCAATTACGACGTGCTCGGCCGGCTGATCGGGGTCACCGACCCCGGCGGCTCGACCTGGTCCTACAGCTACGACATGCTCGGCAACAGGCTGTCGGCAACCGATCCCGATCTCGGCACCTGGGCTTACGTCTACGATGCCGCCAACCGGCTCGTCAGCCAGACCGACGCCAGGGGCACCGTCACCAATCTGAGCTACGACCAGATGGACCGGCTGACGCTGAAGACGGCAACGGCCTCGGGCGGCAGCGCGGTGACGCTGACCCAGAACACCTACGATCAGGCATCTGCCGGTTCCTACAACATCGGCCAGCTCACCACCTCGACCAATCCGGCCGCCACGCAAAGCTACAAGTATGACGGCTTCGGCAAGGTGGCGCGCCAGGATGCCACCATCGGCACGCTTACCCACACCATCATCACCTCTCGCGATGCCTCCGGCCAGCCGATCGCCACGCAATATCTGCCGGTGCAACTCGACTTCGGCACGGCCGCAGCGCCGCTGCAATACACAGCCGGCAACAAGCTCGCCTCCGCATCCGGCTTCATCACCTCGACGCTCTATGAGGCCGATGGGCAAACCAAGGAGATCAACTACGCCAACGGGGTAAAAACCGCCTTCACCTATTCGCCAACCCGGCGCTGGGTGACGCGCGTCACCACGTCGAGGGGCGCAACCATCCTTCTCGATGATCAATATGCCCGCGACAACCTTGGCCGCATCACCGGCACGACGGGGCTCACTGCCTCCGACAGTTGGGCCTATGGCTATGACAATGCTAGCCGCCTGACGTCGTCCGACAATCTCGGCAACAACACGCTCGACGAGACGTTTGTTTACGCGGCCAACGACAATCTCACCTCACGCAGCCGTGTTGTCGGCACCTATATCTATCCGGCGGCGACAGCGCCAAGGCCGCATGCGCCAACATCGGTCGGCGCCAAGACACTAGCCTATGACGCCAACGGCAATCTCACCTCCGACGGCAGCAGAACGCTGACGTGGGACGAAGCCAACCGGCTGAAGACGGTCAGTCTCGCCTCCAACACCGTCAACCTGACCTATGGTCCTGACGGCGCGCGGGCGAAAAAGGCCTCATCCTTCGCCACGACGCTCTATCCCGACGCTTCCGTCGAGATCGACCCGGCGATCCCGGGTTCGGAAATCTACACCCGCTATCCGCATCCCGACATCAAGGTGGTTGGCGCGACAAAATACTTCCTGCACCGCGATCACCTGGCCTCGGTGCGCATGGTCACCGACAGCTCCGGCGCCATCGCCGAAGCCACCAGCTACGCCACATATGGCGAGCGCCTCAACTCAGGCTTCCAGACCCAGAAGAGCTACATCGGCGAGCGCTTCGATCCCGAGACAGGACTCCTCTACCTCAACGCCAGATACATGGATCCAGTGCTGGGCAGGTTCATCTCGCCGGATGATTGGGATCCGACCAAGGATGGCGTTGGCACCAATAGGTATGCATATGCCCAGAACGATCCGGTCAATAAAAGTGATCCGAATGGGCATTCTCTATCTCCACGAGACTCCGATGCCGATGCCCCGACAGCACAACTTGGAGGAGGCGGCAATCAAACGAGCCCTGCCAATGGCCAAAACGCTGATTCGCAGAGACAAGCCAGCCATGCTCAAGAAAGCCTGACGGGCACCGCCAAGGACAAGAAAAAAGCGGACGGAACCTATCAGGTAGCCGAAGACGGTATCGACATGCCGGCAGGTTACGTATCACCCAATAGCGGGCTTCTTGCTCCAGGTGCTGCGCCAATTTGTGGTGGCGGTTGTGTGCCTCCCGGATTGGAGATGGGGCCTGGGCCATATGCCCAAGAAATGCCTGGAGGCTTCACGAATGTCCCAGCTGAAGGACCGCCTACGACACAGGTTCCCAAAGGAGGCACATATTCGCTAAGAAATAGCGCTGGTGAGGTTGTGAGGACGGGGCGGACAAACGATCTTGCCAGACGTGCTGCTGAGCATGCCCGCGCTGACGCAACCAAAGGCCTCACATTCACACAAGAGCATCTCACTGACGCACTGAAGGAGCAGAGAGGGCTGGAGCAAATGCTACATGAAAGCTACAATCCTTCCATGAACAAGGTATCGCCGATAAGCCAGAGAAACCCAAATCTAAATTCCTATATGAATGCCGCCCGCGATTTTCTAAGTAGGCAATTGAGTGGAGAGTAGGAGGTTTATTTATGAGAAAAATGCCATACAGAGAAGGTACGTTATTTGCTATTCCTTTGAAATCTGGCGGCTACGGAGTTGGCTTGGTGGCTCGCGCGACTCCAACCGGAAAGATTATTCTAGTATATTTATTTGGGCCCAGGCGCTTGGAATTACCGACGGTGGACGAATTAGATATGATGAGTCCGCACGATGCGATCAGATGTCTACGGTGCGGTGATCTCGGCTTAATTAATGGAAATTGGCCAATTATTGGGCAACTGAAAAGATGGGAGCGAGAGAAATGGCCTACCCCCCCCTTCGTGCACAAAGAAAGTCTTTCCGGCCGAATTCTCATTCGAAAATACTCTGATTCTGATCCATCAAAGCTAGAGGGCCAGGCTATTGTAGATTCGGCAGTTGATTTAGAGCCGGACGGATTACACGGGTATGAGATGGTCGAATTAATTCTGACAGAGCAGTTGAAACCGCACTAGCCGAAGAATGTCAACCTCAGCATTTCTTTCATCACTCCAGCCGGATCAGCCGCGAAGAACAGCTGAAAGATTCTAGTGAAGGAGCGAGATATAAGATTGTGGAATTTAAAGTCAACTAACGAAAGCGGGTATTTCTGTTAGAAATTTTAGAATGTTGTACGATATAGTGGTCGAATCAGTATATTCAAGAATTACGGCGACAGTGCACTAATTTTGGCGCGCCAGCTGATCCGCCTCAAAACCCAGCCTGATCTCGAAACAACTCCGCATTGTCGAGCTTCGACACCTCGATCACCGCCTGCGTCCTGCTATACACGTTGAGCTTGCGCAATATCTCCGAGACATGCGCTTTCACGGTGGTCTCGCCCACCTGCAGCTCATAGGCGATCTGCTTGTTGAGCATGCCCTGGCGCAGCATCTGCAGGACCCTCAGCTGCTGCGGCGTCAGCCTGGCCAGGCGCTGCACCATGTCGGCGCGGTCGGTGCTGTCGGGGTCGGGCGGCTGGCCCTCGTAATTTTCCGGCACATAGACCGCGCCATCCATCACCGAACGGATGGCGGCGGCAAGATCGCTCTTGCGGGCCGATTTCGGGATGAAGCCGGCGGCGGCGCCAACGCCATGGCCTATGACGCCAACGGCAATCTCACCTCCGACGGCAGCCGCACACTCACCTGGGATGAGGCCAATAGGCTCAAGACCGTCACGCTCGCCTCCAACACCGTCAACCTCAGCTACGGCCCTGACGGCGCGCGGGTGAAGAAGGCCTCTGCCTTCGCCACCACGCTCTATCCCGACGCCTCGGTCGAGATCGACCCGGCCATCCCGGGCTCGGAGGTCTACACCCGCTATCCGCATCCCGACGTGAAGGTGGTGGGGGCAGCAAAATACTTCCTGCATCGCGATCACCTGGCCTCGGTGCGCATGGTCACCGACAGCTCAGGCGCCGTCACCGAAGCCACCAACTACGCCACCTATGGCGAGCGCCTCAACTCGGGCTTCCAGACCCAGAAGTCCTACATCGGCGAGCGCTTCGATCCCGAGACAGGCCTGCTCTACCTCAATGCAAGATACATGGATCCCGTGCTGGGAAGGTTCATCTCGCCGGACGATTGGGATCCAACAAAGGAAGGCGTCGGAACGAACCGATACGCCTATGCTCAGAACGATCCAGTTAACAAGAGTGATCCTAATGGCCACACGACTGCAATGGGCGACAACGATGGTTCGGAAGACAATGAAAAAGCACAGGCAGAAGCTATGTCTCACGACACCGAAAAAGATCCGATTGGAAACTGGGTCTCGGATCGCATACAGGATGCGTTAGACTTCGCAGATGCCGTAGGAGAAGGTTTGCAAGCCACAGGAGTGGGAGCAGTCGCCGGGGTTCCTTTAAGCAAAAGCGCCAGTTATATCAATGCGGGTATCGATGCAGTACAAGAGACTCGAGCGCTTTTAAACGAAGAGAGGGCCGTAACAACTGCAGTACGCGAATTCAAAACAGTCGGTGACCTTAGGAAAGCTGGCCTTAAAGACGCGCACCATGTCGTTCAAGATGCGGCCATGAGAGACATACCAGGATATAAGACAAATGAGGCGCCAGGGGTACAACTGAAAGGACCTTCGAACGTGCCTGGCACACCTCACTTCCTCGCAACACAGGCGCAAAGGGTCAATAAAGCTGGTACCTATGGAGTAGAACGACAAATCGCGTACAAGGCGCTAAGAGCGGCTGGACTCACGAGTGAAGAAGCGCGGGCCGAAATCGAAAACGCAGATCGACATTTCGCTACGCTTGGAGTGACGCCAGATACGGTCACAAGGACGCCGTCAAACAGGAAAATGGGCGATGACGACTGAAGAAGAAATAGTAAGCATAGTCCGGGATATCGAGAAAATGCTGTTCGAAAAAGATTATAAAGGTATTGAGAATATAACTTACGGCGTCAGGCTAAGAGCGAAAGATATTGAGAATGCCGTACTGCATAGCGGCCTTGAAATTGGAAGATCGCCAGCCGGAATGCCGACTGACGTCGATATAGTCAGAATTGAAGCCGAAGCAATCCCTAGCTATTCGGTCGTATACGATCTTTGGTCAACTGATGGAACTAGGTCAGACTTATCAATTGAAATGACTATTTTTTTCGGTAGAAAAGGACATCGAGTTGAATTTGATAATATTCACGTCAGATGAATTTCTCTCAGGATTCTGGAATTTCGGAACTGTGCGCTAACTTCGGATAATGGTCAGAATCGGGATCGAATTACGAATTGCGATGACAGTGCACGTGCGCGCTGATCGAGCGCTGCCTCAAAACCCCGCCTGATCCCTGAACAACTCCGCATTGTCGAGCTTCGAGACCTCGATCACCGCTTGCGTGCGGCTGTAGACGTTGAGCTTGCGCAATATCTCCGAGACATGCGCCTTCACGGTGGTCTCGCCCACCTGCAACTCATAGGCGATCTGCTTGTTCAGCATGCCCTGGCGCAGCATCTGCAGGACTCTCAGCTGCTGCGGCGTCAGCCTAGCAAGGCGCTGCACCATGTCGGCGCGGTCGGTGCTGTCGGGGTCGGGCGGCTGGCCCTCGTAATTTTCCGGCACATAGACCGCGCCATCCATCACCGAACGGATGGCGGCGGCAAGATCGCTCTTGCGGGCCGATTTCGGGATGAAGCCGGCGGCGCCATAGGACAGCGCCTCGGAGATGATCTTCGGCTCCTCATAGCCCGACACGATCACCACCGGCAGTCGCGGATAGCGGGTCCTCAACTGCAACAGCCCCTCGAAGCCATGCACGTCGGGCATGCTCAAATCGAGCAGCGCGAGGTCGAACGGCTTGGCGTCGGCAAGAAGCTCGATCGCTTCCCCGATCGAGCGCGCCTCGACCGTGTCGACGTCCGGATAGGCCATCTGCACGGCGCTGTGCAGCGCCTCGCGAAACAGCGGGTGGTCGTCGATGATCAGGAAGCGGGCGCGATCGTTGACGGCGGTCATTGCTCAGGATCAGGCATCGGTTCGGTTTCGGCCGGCACAGCATAGTCTCGCGGCCCTGGCCAGATTATTGGCAAATAGTATATCGCCCAAATGGTATACGGCATTGTCGGTGAAGCGACAGGGCCAACATGTTCGTGGCCATAGAGCCTTGCTCGCCCGTCGAAATCGGCTGAAGGTGCGGACGATTCATGCCAGCACGGAGACCGCCCATGCCCGAATTCGTCCTTCCGCCGCCGGCCATTGCCTCGGTTGCCGTCGCAAGCTCGGCGGAGCGGTTCGCCGTGCGCCGCATCTTCTGCGTCGGCCGCAATTACGCGGCGCATGCGCGCGAGCTCGGCAATGACGAGCGCGACCCGCCCTTCTTCTTCACCAAGCCGGCCGACGCGGTGGTCGACAGCGGCGCCGAGATCCCCTACCCGCCGCTGACCTCGAACCTGCACCACGAGATCGAGCTGGTTGTGGCCGTCGGCAAGGCCGGCTTCCGCGTTCCGCGCGGCGATGCGCTTGCCCATGTCTGGGGCTATGGCGTCGGCGTCGATCTGACCCGCCGCGACCTGCAGGATCAGGCCAAGAAAGCGGCGCGCCCCTGGGATTGGTCGAAGGCGTTCGACCAATCCGCGCCTTGCGGGCCGCTGGTTCAGGCCGCGAAATCCGCGCATCCGGAAAAAGGCCGCATCTGGCTTGCCGTCAACGGCGCGGTGAAGCAGGATGGCGACCTGGCCGAGCTGATCTGGCCGATCGCCGACATCGTCGCTATCTGCAGCGAAGCGGTCGAGCTGCAACCCGGCGACCTGATCTTCACCGGCACGCCTGCCGGAGTCGGCGCGGTCCAGGCCGGCGACAGGATCACCGGCGGCGTCGACGGCATCGGCGAGATCGCAGTGACCATCGGGCAGCCGAGGCCATGAGCGACCTCGTCCTTCATAACTACTACCGCTCCTCTACCTCCTACCGGGTGCGGATCGCGCTGGAGATGAAGGGCCTGACCTACACTTATGTGCCGCACCACTTGCGCCATGGCGAGCATCTCGAGCCTGCCTATCGCGCCGTCAACCCGCAAGGGCTGGTGCCGGCGCTGGTTCTGGACGGCGGCACGCTTTTGACCCAGTCGCTGGCGATCATCGAATATCTCGACGAGATACAGCCTGAGCCGCCGCTGCTGCCGAAGGATGCGCTGGGTCGGGCTCGCGTCAGGATGCTGGCGCAGATGATCGCCTGCGACATCCACCCGGTGAACAATCTGCGCGTGCTGACCTCCCTTCGTAGCTTGTTCGGCGCCGGCGACGAGGACGTCGTCAACTGGTTCCGGCACTGGGTGAACGAAGGTTTCCAGCCGCTTGAGAAGATTCTGGCTTCGTCGCCTGAGACCGGCACCTTCTGCCACGGCGATGCGCCTGGCCTTGCCGACATCTGCCTTGCCGCGCAGGTCACCAACAATGCCCGCTTCGGCGTCGACATGGCGCCCTACCCGGTGATTGCGCGCATCAACGCCGCCTGCATGACGCTGCCGGCGTTCCAGAGGGCTGCCCCGCAGAACCAGATTGATGCCGAGTAACGAACTGAAGGACCCCCCATGAAAGCTGTCGTCTTTGAAAAGTTCGGCGAGGCGCCGACGATACGGACCGTGCCCGATCCGAAACCCGCCCCGGACGGCGTGGTCATCAAGGTCGAGGCTACCGGCCTGTGCCGCAGCGACTGGCACGGCTGGATGGGCCATGATGACGGCATCACGCTGCCGCACGTCCCCGGACACGAACTGGCTGGCGTCGTCGTCGCCGCCGGCAAGCAGGTCGGCCGCTGGAAGGCCGGCGATCGCGTCACGGTCCCCTTCGCCGTCGGCTGCGGCCGCTGCTTCGAATGCACGTCTGGCAACCATCAGGTCTGCGAGCACCAGACGCAGCCGGGCTTCACCGGCTGGGGCTCATTCGCCGAATATGTCGGCATCGAGCACGCCGACACCAATCTGGTGCGCCTGCCCGAAGAGATGGAATTCGCCACCGCAGCCAGCCTCGGCTGTCGCTTCGTCACCTCTTTCCGCGCCATCGTCGACCAGGGCCGAGTGACGCCCGGCGAATGGGTCGCGGTACATGGCTGCGGCGGCGTCGGCCTGTCGGCGATCATGATCGCCAGCGCCATGGGCGCCAATGTGATTGCCATCGACCTCACCGACGAGAAGCTGGAGTTCGCCAAAAAGATCGGCGCGGTGGCGACCATCAATGCCTCGACGACGCAGAACGTCGTCAAGGCCGTCAAGCAGATCACCAATGGCGGCGCGCATATGTCGATGGACGCGCTCGGACACCCGACTACGTCCTTCAACTCGATCGCCAATCTGCGCCGGCGCGGCCGCCACGTTCAGGTCGGGCTGATGCTGGGCGAGCATGCCCGCCCGCAGGTGCCGATGGACAAGGTGATCGCCTTCGAGCTCGAAATCCTCGGCAGCCACGGCATGCAGGCCTACCGCTATTCCGCGATGATGGAGATGATCCGCACCGGCAAGCTGAAGCCCGAATTGCTGGTGGGCAAGAAGATCAGTCTCGAAGAGGCGCCCGCCGCGCTGATGGCGATGGGCGGCTTCGAGGGCATCGGCATCGGGGTGGTGACGAAGTTCTGAGCAATTCCAGGAAAAGTGTGAAACGGTTTTCCGTCCGGAATTGCGTCAAAACAAATCCGTAGGCGCCTACCGCGCGAACTTCTTCGCCCCGAACACGCAGGCCACGACGCCCAGCGTGACGACCACCATTATCGGGCTGACCTTTTCGTGCAGCAGGCTCGCCGCCAGCGCCAGGCCGAAGAACGGCTGCAGCAGCTGCAGCTGCCCGACGGCGCGATGCCGCCTTGTGCCAGGCCGCGATACCAGAACACGAAACCGATCAGCATGCTGAACAGCGAGACATAGCCGAGGCCGATCCAGGCGCTTGAGCCGACACCGGCGAAGGATGGCGGCAGCGTCGCGAAGCTCAACGCCAGCATGACCGGCAGCGACAGCGCCAAGGCCCAGCAGATCACCTGCCAGCCGCCGAGCTTGCGCGACAGCTTGGCCCCTTCGGCGTAGCCCAGCCCGCAGACGATGATGGCGCCGAGCATCAGGCCGTCGCCGACCGGCGACGCGGTCACGCCTTGCGCCAGGGCGAACCCCGCGACCAAAGCGCTTCCTAGGCACGAGAACAGCCAGAAGGCCGGGCGCGGACGGTCGCCGCCGCGCAGCACGCCGAAGATCGCAGTGGCCAGCGGCAGCAGGCCGACAAAGATGATGGAATGCGCCGAGGTGACATGTTTCAGCGCCAGCGCCGTCAGCAACGGGAAGCCGACCACGACACCCAGCGCCACGACGACGAGCGAGATCAGATCGCTGCGCTCCGGACGCTTCTCGCGGAACAGCAGCAGCATCGCAATCCCGAGCAGACCGGCGATCGCCGCCCGGGCCGCCGTCAGGAAGGTCGGGTCGAAATCCATCACCGCCACCCGCGTCGCCGGCAGCGACCCGCTGAAGATCAGCACCCCGATGAAGCCGCTGAGCCAGCCGTCGAAACTCTTTTCCATCATCCGCTCCGTTTGTGCTCCCGTACCGGCGCGGGCCATGGTGTTGCCAGATACAATGGAGTACAATTCGACAAAACTGTAATGGCCTACAGAGAAGTACAGATGGACGCATCAGGCCCAAATGCCAGTGGCGCCACACTCGTCGAAACCGTCATGACGGCAATCCGCCAGCGGATCGCGGCGCGCACGCTGACGCCCGGAGCCCGCCTGCCGTCGATACGAGCCATGGCCAAATCCATGCAGGTTTCGAAATCGACCGTGGTCGAAGCCTATGAGCGCCTTGCAGCCGAAGGCGCGATCCGTTCGCGGCCTGGCTCCGGCTTCTACGCCGCCGGCCAGCTCGCGCCATTGTCACTAGCCGAGATCGGTCCTCGGCTTGACCGCGCCGTCGATCCGCTTTGGGTCTCACGGCAGTCGCTCGAAGCCGGCGAGGAGATGCTGAAGCCTGGCTGCGGCTGGCTACCGGCGTCCTGGATGCCGCAGGCCGCCTTGCGCCGGGCGCTGCGCAGCGCAGCCCGTGCGGACGACGTGACGCTTGCGGACTATGGCACGCCGCTTGGTCTGCCGCCGCTGCGCCAATTGCTGGCAAGGCGCGTGGCCGAGCATGGCGTCGAGGTCTCGCCGGACCAGATCATGCTGACCGACTGCGGCACCCAGGCGATCGATCTTTTGTGCCGCTTCCTGATCGAGCCCGGCGATGCGGTCCTGGTCGACGACCCCTGCTATTTCAACTTCCATGCGCTGTTGCGCGCGCATCAGGCCAAGGTTGTCAGCGTGCCCTATACGCCTTCGGGGCCGGACATCGAGCTATTCGCCGAGGCGCTCGCCGAGCACCGGCCGCGCCTCTACATCACCAATTCCGGCATCCACAACCCGACCGGCGCGATCCTGTCGCCGGTCACCGCGCATCGGCTTCTGAAACTCGCCGACCAGGCGGACCTCACCATTGTCGAGGACGATATCTTCGCCGACTTCGAGCATAGCCCTGCTCCGAGGCTCGCGGCCTTCGACGGGCTGCAGCGCGTCGTCCAGATCGGCTCCTTCTCGAAGACGCTGTCGGCCTCGGTGCGCTGCGGTTTCATCGCGGCGCCACCCGACTGGATGGAGGGCCTGACCGATCTCAAGATCGCCACCACATTCGGCGGCACCCGGCTGGCGGCCGAACTGGTGCTGACTCTGTTGAAGGACGGAAGCTACCGCAAGCATGTCGAGCAGTTGCGCACGCGCCTGTCGCGCGCCATGGCCGAGACCGCCGGCAGGCTGAAGGCGATGGGCATCGTGCCTTGGATCGACCAGCCTGCAGGCATGTTTCTCTGGTGCCGCCTGCCCGACGGCATCGACGCCGCCGACATCGCGCGCCATGCGCTCTCGGACAATGTCGTGCTGGCGCCCGGCAATGCCTTCAGCCTGTCGCACACCGCCGCCCGCTTCATGCGCTTCAACGTCGCGCAATGCTGGGATCAGCGCATCTTCGGAGCGCTTGAGAAAGCGATGTCGGCATCGCGCCGCAACAAAGCTGCATAGATGACTTGATCAGCCTGGTGAACCGACGCCGCCAGGTCTGTCGAGATTCAGGTCAGGCCGAGTCGAAAATGGTGGGTTCCGAGAACCGGAGCGGAGCGTACTTGAAGTACGTGAGCACCGGAAGCGCAGGAAGCCGCCATTTGCAGACCGGCCTCACCTGAATATCGGCGGACCTAACCTGCCCGCTTGCGGCGCTCGTACATCATCACCAGCGTTTCGGCAGTCAGCGCCGGCTTCTGCTCGCCCTCGATCTCGACGGTGTTGGCCGCCTTCATCAGATACTGGCCGGGACCGCGGTCCTCCATGGAAAGCAGCGTGGTGCGCAGCCTGATGCGCGCGCCGGCCTTGACCGGCGCCAGGAAGCGCACCTTGTCGAAGCCGTAGTTGAAGGCGGCCTGGGTGTTTTCCGGCACGATGCCCATCTCCAGCGCCAGCGCGCCGATGATCGACAAGGTCAGATAGCCATGCGCGATCGTGGTGCGGAATGGGCTCTGCCGTTTCGCCCTTTCGGGATCGACATGGATCCACTGGTGGTCGCCCGTGCACTCGGCGAACTGGTCGATGCGCTGCTGGTCGACCGTCGTCCAGTCGGACACGCCGAGCTCCTGCCCGGACATCATGCGCAACTGCTCGAAGGTCGGCGGCGTTCTCAGCCGTGTTTCCGTCATTCCGGCTTTCCCATCATTCTTGCTGTCTCCCGACCATGAAGCGGCGGCCTCTGTCAATTCGCCGCCCCGCGATTTTCGCCGGTAGAGTTGATGCTTTGGGGCAGGCCGAGAACGCTCGGATGCCTGCGCCGGTTGCATCGCATGTCGGTCGGTGATGGGTCCGAAATCGCCAGGTAGCCTATTTCTTTTCGTAGCCGGCGCGGATTTCCGCCATCGCATCTCGGATCCGGTCGCGCAGGATCTCGACCGATTCGGTGCTGGATTTGCGCACAAGGTCGGCCACTTCGCTGGCATTCTTCAGCGTCGTCTCGAACGACCTGCGGGCAAACTCCGCCTGCTTGCTCATCAGGTCCTGCGGATTGCCGGGCGTCTGATAGTTCTGCGCCATCCGCGTGATCTCATGCATGGCATTCTGGACCATCTCATGCTGCCTCGCCAGCACCGAGGATGCGCCGGCCGCACTTGCCCTCGCCGATTTTTCCAAGGCTTCGAGGTTCTTGCGGTGATGGTCGAGGATCGCCTGGATGTCGACATTCGGTAGCTTGAGGTCGCGGCCGAACCTGCTGAACATGTCGAGGAACGAGTCCGATTCCGGTTGTCTTGCCATGCCCTGCCTCCCTGCCGGCCGCCATAGGGCGCCCTTGAACGAGAATAGTGCTCCTTGGGCCGGCGTCAATTGACGAGGAACAGCGGTAGTGGGTCAGTTTGAAATTCCGCTCCGATCACAATAGGCGCTTTCGCCTAGCCGCAGTCTGGAAATAGGCGGAAGCGCATGCCATCTTCAAGCCATGACAGACAAGCACCCAAAGCGCCCGCGCGATCCTAACCAGTTGGCGAAGTCGATTGTCGATCTGGCGACTGGCGACGCGCCTGCCGAAGAGGACAGCAAGAACAAGGCCGCTGTAGAGCTTGGCCGACGTGGCGGAAAGATTGGAGGCCGCGTGAGAGCCGACCGGATGTCGGCAGAAGAACGGGCCGAAGCAGCACGGCTAGCCGCATCGGCCCGCTGGAGAAAGCGCGGCGACTAGGCGGCTTCTGCTGCCTCGATTTCCGCCAAGTCCATCGTGAAGTCGAAATCCATCTGGATAGGCTCTTCGTCCGACCTCGCATCATTGTAGCTATCGACATCAACCTTCAGCTGCCGAACGTCACCGACGATTCCGCGACGGCGCTGCTGGAATGACATCTGCATGTGGTGCCGTGGGGCGGTTCGAATATCGTCCCACAAGACCATCTGTTGGCCGCCAGATTTGATCGTGGCGGGATGCAGCTTCCGAACCTTCCTTCCGCGCTTATCGGTGATGTACTCTTCGCGCATGGCCGACTGTAAATCTTCGGCGCATTTAGAGATGGCCGCCGACTCCGGCAGTTCCCATCGTCCGGTACGGATGGCCCAAGCGGCCATTGTTCTGGTGCCTGCCGGCCACGGCTCGCCGGACATGCGGTACTCTGCAACGATTTTCTGCATCTGCTTACTGTAAGTCATGCTTCAAATCTCCTTCAGATGCGGTGTCACCCCATACCCATCGGTCATAGCCGTACGTATGAGGACATGCCGCACCTTGGCTTGGTACTGCTTGAATAGATCCCATCTGTTGAGGTGCTTTTGTATTTGCCCGGCCACGATGCCGGGATGGCGCTTCACTATTTTCGAAAATCCTATCAACCCTGGTTTGGAATAAATCGGGTCGTGCCGACGAATGAAGCTTTCCATTTTCAGTTTCGGCACACAGAAATCCGCCGCCGCCGCATCCGCCGCACGTTCGGATTCATCAGTTAACCGGTCATCATCTTCGAAGTTGTCGATGACCGGATTATCACGGCCTTCCAGGCGCAAAATGTGTTCGATCTCATGCCGCAGATTGAACCAAAAGCGGTCGATCTGATCGCCGCCCTTCAGGGACAGGGCAATGACCGGAGATCTGTTTTTATCCAGCCAGAAACACACCCCATCAATACGCGAACCGGGAAGCGGTTCGACGACCAAGAACCGCACCCCGCACTCATGCAAAATACGCGGCACATGGCGAACTTCTTCGGGATCAACCATCAAAGTTTCAAGCTGTACAAGCGCATCGCGCAGGAGCGTTTCCGAAAACTTCGGCACGACCATCGTTTCCGCAAGGCGCTTCACCCGAATGAGCCAGGCCAGTTGGATGGTGGAAATCTCTTCGTTGTTCCTCTTCCTCCATGCGGCGAATGAACTGGAGAGCGGATCAGTAATTGAGGCGATCCCGAAGAAGCGGCAAACCGATGCTTCCATGCTCTCGCCCGGCCGCTGCGGAAGCCAGCCGCGCTTGGTCAAGTCTCGCACCGGGAAGCGCTTCCGCATCTCTGCTTCGCGCGCTATGCGTTCGTCAGCCGGCGATGTTTTCGACAGCTGATAAGCAGATTCCAAATTCAGCCAATACTGCGGAGTCGTATCAAGCGCCGCAGCGATCTCCCGAGCCGTGTCCGGGGTAATAGAACGCTTCCCCGCGATGATCTCATTCACCACGTTAGCCTTGCGGCCGATGATCTCTGCAAACTCTGTCTGAGACCAGCCCAAATCCTCCAGCGCGTCCTTCAGGAACTCGCCCGGCGGGAAAGCTTCGGCTGGTACTCTATCGGTCATTGTCCTTGGCATCAGTGATAATCCGCTATCTCAATTACCCGCAGTCGGGTGCCTTCGTTGTCGGTGACGATCTCAACAATGAGCCGCCACTGCTTGGTCAGCCGCACCGAATGTTGGTGGCCCCTTCTCCCCTGAAGCTTTTCGAATCTAAGCCCGCCCCGATAGAGGTCTCGCTGGTCAACAGCCGCGCGCAAGGCCCACAAAGCCTTACGAAACCCGCGAACAACGTCTGGCCCGAAGCCGGCGTTGAGACGCGGGTCCACCTCCAATTTGTCGAGGTCATCATCGGCAAACTCGATCTCCATGCCTCACGTCCCTTTATATAGCGCCGGAGAAAATATCTCAATACCCTCTATCCCGGATAGCGTAATAATTGTTGCAAAGCAAGAGCGCTTATGCATAGTGGTCAGTATGAATAAGTTGGACGCCCAAGCCCGGTCTCAAATCCTTCACATGCTCTGCGAAGGTCAGTCTATCCGCGCGATCACCCGCATCATGGGTATCAGCAAAAATACTGTCGCCAAGCTTCTTTCGGACGCTGGCGAAGTTTGCGCACAATATCAGGACGAAGCCCTTCGCAATCTGACCAGCAAGCGCGTTCAGGTCGATGAAATCTGGAGCTTCACCTACGCCAAGGAAAAGAATGTCCCGGCCGCCAAATCAGCGCCGGAATGGGCTGGGGATACCTGGACTTGGACGGCCATCGATGCCGACACCAAGCTTGTCATGTCGTGGTTGGTTGGTGGCCGCGACAGCGAATACGCGATGGCGTTCATTGACGATCTTTCCCGCCGCCTCGCCAACCGTGTGCAGCTCACTAGCGACGGTCACAGGGCCTATCTTGAAGCGGTCGAAGGCGCATTCGGTGGCGATGTTGATTACGTCATGCTGGTCAAGATTTATGGCACGTCGCCGGATAGCGCCAAGGGCCGCTACAGCCCCGCCGAATGCACTGGCGCACGCAAAGAGACCATCGAAGGCAATCCCGATCCCAAGCACGTCAGCACGTCATTTGCCGAACGCCAGAACCTCACCATGCGGATGCATATGCGCCGCTTCACCCGTCTGACCAACGGCTTCTCAAAGAAGGTGGAAGCCCACGCCAACGCGGTCGCGCTCCACTTCATGTATTACAACTTCGTCCGCATTCATAAAACGTTGCGCGTTACCCCGGCCATGGCCGCTGGCGTGACCGACAAGCTTTGGGAGATCGCCGACATCGTGGCGCTGATCGAAGCGAAGGAGGCAGAGAAGCCGATGGTGCGCGGGCCTTACAAGAAGCGAGGCACCCTGATACGTTAGGCATTGTAGGGCGGGGCAGATTACACCATGCTACGGTCAGCATCAGATTTCGGCATATCCGCAGGAAATTGGAAGTCGGCGAAGGAACAGGCCCGCCAGGCCATGATTGGGAGGGCCAAAGTTCGAGGGCAGATCACATATTCGGACCTTGTCACCAAAATTTCTGCCGTGCGGTTCGACGCTTTTGATACGCGGCTTTTCCATCTGCTTGGTGAAGTATCGGTCGAAGAACACGAGGCAGGGCGCGGCATGCTGAGCGCCGTAGTAGTCCATAAGCACGGTGACATGGAACCGGGTGCCGGGTTCTTCGTGCTTGCTCAACATCTTGGTTTTGACGCGAAAGACCAAACGAGATTTTGGATCGAGCAAGCAAAAGAGGTTTATGCTTTCTGGACAGGCGCAAGGCGCAAGATTTCAAACTGACCCACTACCGGAACAGCCGCTCCGCCGTATGGAGCGCCAGCCCGGCAAGCCCGCCGACGATCATGCCGTTGAAGCGGATATATTGCAGGTCCCTGCCGATGTTCAGCTCGATCAGCCGCGTCAGTTGCGCCAGGTCCCAGCGCTTGACCTGATCGGCGATGAATGTCGACACCCCGCTCTTCTGGCTCTCGACGAACGAAGCCAGCGCCACGACAAAACCCTGGTTCATATCGGCCCTGATCTGGGCGTCTTCGGCCAGATGCCTCCCGACCTCGACGAACATGTTGGCGAGGTGCTCGCGGATCGTCGAATTCGGCGCATTGACGTCCTGCTCGATGAACAGGCGCAGGCTTGTCCATGCATCGCCGGCCAGCGCCCGCACCTCCGGACGTCCGAGGAAATCGCGCTTCAGCTTCTCGGCGCGCCTGGCATATTGCTTCGAGGTCCTGAGCCGCTCGATAAAGCCAAGTACGAAGCCGTCGAATTCGGCACGCATCGGATGGTCGGGATCGGCCCGCACCTCATCGAGCAGCGAACCCGCCGACGCGACGATCTTCTTCAGAAGATAGGCGTCGGCGCGAAACAGGTTGAACAGCGACGGCAGTTCCTCGCGAATCTTTTCACGCATCGTCGCCAGCGCCTGCTCGTCGTTGAGGAAACGCCCGACGACCCGGATGAACTCGTCGAAAAGCTTCTGGTGGCGGCGATCGTCGGTCAGCGCCGACAAAAGATCGGCCGCGAGCGGCGCCAGCGGCACCTTCTCGATCTGCTCCAGCATGCGGCTGGTGACGAAGTCACGGAGGCCTGATTGTTCCACCGCCGTCAATGTCTGCGGCACCAGGCGTACGACGAATCGCGACAGATCGGAGGCGCGTTCGGCGTCGGCCAGCCAGTCGGCGACCAAAGCGGCGAAATCGACCTCGGCAAGCTTCTCGCGCACCGGCTCCGGCGCCAGGAAGTTGGCCTCGATGAAGCGGCCGAGATTGTCGGCGATCCGGTGCTGGTTCTCCGGAATGATGGCCGTGTGCGGGATCGGCAGCCCGAGCGGCCGCCGGAACAGCGCCACCACGGCATACCAGTCGGCGAGGCCGCCGATGGTCGCCGCCTCGGAGAAGGCCGCGACGAAGCCGAGCCACGGATGCCCGCCCTCGAAGGACTTGGCGAGCGCAAAGACGAGGATGCACAGCGCGAGCGCCGCGGCGGCGACGAACTTGGTCCGCCGCAACGCCGAGAGCTTCGCCTTGGCATCGGCGTCGAATCGAACCGGCGCGGGGGCCGAAGCTGACTGTGGCATGGAAAGGCCGTTTCCTGTTTGCACCCGCTTCTATCTAGTGGCTGCGCCGGCAAAACGCTCGTTCGAAGCGCGGGAGCACCAATCTGCGCCGGCATGCACAAAAAGTTGACACGATTATTCAGCTATGTGCCGGTCCAGTCTGGAATTGTTCCAAACTATGGGCCATATTCGGCTTCAAGCTAATATTTCGCGAGGATATCATGCGGCTCACGCGCCAGACCAATTATGCGATGCGCATTCTGATGTACTGCGCCGCTAACACCGAAAGGCTGAGCCGCATCCCCGAGATCGCCGCCGCCTATTCGGTGTCCGAGCTGTTCCTCTTCAAGATCCTGCAGCCGCTGGTCGAGGCCGGCCTGGTCGAGACCGTGCGCGGCCGCAACGGCGGGGTGCGGCTCGGCCGTCCGGCGGAACAGATCAACCTGTTCGATGTCGTGCGCGTCACCGAAGAGAGTTTCGCCATGGCCGAATGCTTCGAGAACGACGCAGCCGAATGCCCGCTGGTCGACAGTTGCGCCCTGAATTCGGCGCTGCGCGAGGCGCTCAACGCCTTCTTCGCCGTGCTTTCCCGCTACACGATCGCCGATCTCGTCGCCGCGCGCCCGAATGTGCGCAGCCTGCTCGGCATCGACCTCTTGGAGCAGCGCGCCCCAGCGGCGTGATCGGGCCCTGGCGGCTTGGTTCTCGAGGCTGCCACCCCACGCCTTCCCTGGTGCGACGCCGCCCGTGACTTCCCGGGTGGGGCGCCACCCCATGGCTTCGTCATTCTAGGGCGGAGCAAGGAGCGCAGCGACGCAGCGCAGACCCTAGAATCCATTCCGTGACGTTTCAGCCCTACAGCGATGCAGAACTGGCGTTGGCGCCAACGCTCGTTCTGGATCGCCGCATTCTTCGGCTGATGTAACGGAATGGATCCTCGGGTCTCCGCGTCCGCTTCGCTCCCGCTCCGCCCGTGGATGACGAAGGCGGGAAACCGCCCCTTGCCGCCAGACCTAAGCCGCCGACTGCGGCAGCACGAACGGCACGCTGCCGGCGGGCAGAGCACCAACCTTCAGCCTGCAGTCAAACACCTTTTCGATCATCTCGTCGTTCAGTACGTCCGTTGGCGACCCCGCAGCCGCCAGCCGGCCGCCATGCAGCATGAAAATCCGGTCGGCATACATGGCCGTCAGGTTGAGGTCATGCAGGATCGCCACCACGCCGCCGCCGCGCCGGGCGAAATCGCGCGCGATGTTCATGATGATGAGCTGGTGCTTGATGTCGAGGCTGGAGACCGGCTCGTCGAGGAACAGATAGCGCGGCCGCCCTTCGAGCACCGGCGCCCAGACCTGACACAGCACGCGTGCAAGCTGCACGCGCTGCTGCTCGCCGCCGGAAAGTTCCTGGTAGAAACGGCCGGCGAAACCGTCGAGGTCGACACGCGCCAGCGCCCGCTCGGGCAAACGCGCATCCTCGCCGGGCAGCATGCCGGATCGACCGCCGACCAGGCCGAGGCGAACGATCTCGCGCACGGTGAACGGGAAGGACAGAGCTGTCGATTGCGGCAGCACCGCGCGCAGTGTGGCTGCCTCGACCGGCTTCATCGCGGACAGATCGCGGCCGTTGAGGGTGACGGTGCCGGTATAGGCAAGCTCGCCGGTCAGTGCCTTGAGCAGCGTCGTCTTGCCGGATCCGTTCGGTCCGACGACGGCCGTCACCGCGCCGGGCCGCGCCGCGAAATCGACATGCGACACGATGCGCTTGCCGCCGATCGCCACCGAAATGTCGCGCGCTTCGATCATGGCGAGCTCATAGATCAACGACGCCACGCTTGCGCAGCAGGATCCACAGGAACAACGGCGCGCCGGCGACCGCGGTGACGATGCCGATCGGCAGTTCGGCGGGCGCGACGATGGTGCGGGCGACCGCGTCTGCGATGAGAAGCAGCGATGCGCCGAGCAGGGCCGAGGCCGGCAGCAGATAACGGTTGTCCGGCCCGATCGCCAGCCGCAGGACATGCGGCACGACAATGCCGATGAACCCGATGCCGCCGCTGATCGCGACCGAAGCGCCGACCGCCGCCGACACCGCGACGACAGCCGTGTATTTCAGCCGCTGCACCGCAATGCCGAGATGGCCCGCGGTCGCCTCGCCCAGCGCCAGCGCGTTGAGGCCGCGCGACAGGAACGGCATTGCCGATAGCGCCAGCGCGATCACCGGCCCCACGGTGCCGATCTTCGGCCATGTCGCGCCAGCCAGCGAGCCGAGCTGCCAGAACGTCAGGTCGCGCAGCTGCCGGTCGTCGGCCATGAAGATGAGGATGCCGGTGAGCGCCATGGCAAGAGCGCTGATGGCGATGCCGGCAAGCAGCATGGTGGCGACCGACGTCCTGCCCTGGCGCGTGGCGATGGCGTAAAGCAGCAATGTCACCGCGAGCCCGCCGAAGAATGCCGCGAGCGGCAAAGCCAGCGTGCCCAGCGCAAGCGTGACGGGCGCAAGCCAGGTCGTGCCGACCACGATGATCGCCACCGCACCGAGACTGGAGCCGGCGGAGACGCCGATAAGGCCGGGATCGGCAAGCGGGTTGCGGAACAGCCCCTGCATCACCGCGCCGCAGACGGCGAGCGCTGCGCCGATCAGCACGCCGAGCAGCACGCGCGGCATGCGGATGTCATAGACGATCAGCCGGTCGCGCGCCGCAAGCGCCGCGTCGGCAGGCATGGTGCTCGTAAACCAATCGCGGATGACGCGGACTGCGGAGGCGTCGGAAGCGCCCGACGTCAGGGACAGGAACACGCAGAGCGCCAGCGCCAGGCACAAGAGCGCGTTGACGAACCTTGCCCGGGCCGAGCGGTCGCCATCGGCCGTCATCACCCTGCCCGCGCCGGCAATGGATTGTTCGGCCATCGCCGCTCAGTCCAGGACCTGGTTGCCGTAGAGCGAAACGGCAAGATCGTGGATGGCTTCGGCCGTGCGCGGCCCGAAGCCGTGCAGGTAGGCGCCCCCCATGCTGATCATCTTGCGGTCGGCGCCCGCCGGTGTTGAAGCGACGCCAGGGTTGGCGAACAACTCCTCTTCCGAGATCGGTGGTCCGGCGCCCTTCATCGTCAGGATGACGTCCGGCCTGGCGCTGACGATCGCCTCGTCGGTCATCGACTTGTAGCCGGAAAAACCCTCGACCGCATTGACCGCGCCGGCCAGCTTGACGATGCCGTCGGCCGCCGTGTCGCTGCCGGCGGCAAGGATCTTGCCGCCCTGCGTCGACAGCACGAACAGCACGCGCTTGCGATCCTTGATCGCAGCCGTCTGCTTTTCGGCCGCCGTCAGCTTCGCGTCCGTCTCGACGGCGAGCTTCTCCGCCTTGGCCCCGACCTCTAGCGCTTTTCCCACGAGGCGGATCTTTTCGAGAATGCCCTCATGATTGTAGTTGTCCGGCACCTCGACGAAAGGCACGCTCGACTTCTTCAGCACGTCGACCGCTTCTTTCGGGCCGCTGCCCTGCAGCGCCAGGATCCCGGTCGGATTGACAGATAGGACACCCTCGGGCGACAGCGCGCGCATATAGCCGACATCCGGCAGCTTCGCCGCCGCCTCGGGATAGCTGCTGGTCGAGTCGCGGGCGACGAGGCGGCCTTCCTCGCCGAGCGCATAGACGATCTCGGTGATCGAGCCGCCTATGGAGACGATCCGCGAGCTGTCCGAAAAGACTGTCATGCCTTCGTCCGCCTTGGCCGGCAGGAGGGCGACGGCAAGCAGGACGCCGAGCATCGGCGCGAGCGCTGCGCGGAAACTGAGAACAAAGCGCATTGGGTGCTACCTCATGCAGCGGTCGGATTGGGAATGCGGGGCAGGTTCTCGGCGAGAAAACGCCAGTCTTCCCGCTCGCCTTCGCCTTCATGGCGCTTGCCGAAGAACTGGATGATCATGCCGCCATTGGCGTCATAGGCCTCCAGCGAGGTGACATGGCCGTCCTTGGTGGGTTTGCGCACCGCCCAGACTTCGCGGATGTGGTCGGTCCTCAGATGCAGATGGAAAGTCTGGTCGACCACGTTGAGCCACGGACCCATCGGCTTGACCGACTTGATCGGGCCGGAATGGATCTGGATGCAGCCGCGGTTGCCGACGAAGCACATGATCGGCATCTCGCCTGCCGCAGCGTGGTGCAACATGGCGCTGACCGCGTCATTGTCGAGCAGCCAGGCATAGTCCTGGCCCACCATGCGCACGGCCTCGCGGCGGCTGAGCTTCAGTGTCTTCAGCATGCCGAAGAACTGATGCACGTCGGTAAGCCGGCTCCAGCGGTCGCGCAGATCGCCGATCGAGGCAGCCGCGCCCTGCCCTTCATCCTCTCCTTCCGCGGCGCTTGGGAGGATCGCGACGGTCGGTTCCTGGTTCGACGATTCGAGGCTCGCCACCAGTTTCTGGTAGGCATAGAGATTGGATGCGGGCCTCAGATGCACCTTGTGCACTGCCTCGCCCGCCGCGTCGAAGAACTGTAGGCTGCGGCGGATCTCGCCGCCGTCGCGCTTTTCGACGGCAAAGCCATGCGCCCAGACCTTCGGGAAGATGCGCAGGTCGATGTTCTCGCCAAGCACCATGGCGTTGTGGTTGCCGGTGACGATTTTGTCGTAGACGCCGATCTTCTCGTGCACGGCGCTTTCGTTCCGGGTCAGCGCCATCACCTCGCCGACCGCCTCGAGGCCGGTCAAAAGGTCGTTGACGCGCGGCTCGACGCGGACAGTGCCGAAGCCGCAGTGCGCTGCAACCAGTTCCGCTTCCGAAATGCCCAGTTGCGCCGAGAGATCGCGCTCGCGTATTTTCGGATTTTCTTCTCGCGCCCGCCGGATTTCCTCCGGCGACGGCTTAACGCGCTGGTCCATTTCGTCCACCCGTATTGTCTGATGTCTGCTCGCCCGCCGGTTCCGATCACTTGTTGAGGATCAGCTTGCCCTGGCGGGTGATCTTCAGGCGGTAGAGCGCGCCATGATGCTCGATGCCGATCTCGTGCTCGCCCTGGAACAGCGTGTTGCTGGAGAGCGTCCTCACCGCCAACGGTACCCTTTCGTAATGCATCTGCGTGTCTTCCGGGCGGCGGACGCGATAGCGGAAATCGTTGGGATTGTGCGTGTTCATCGGGTCGGTCCTTTCCTCTGACGGCCACCTTGGCCGCAGCCTCATAAAATGCCGATTGAATTCTTGACTCTAACAGTCATGTTTACTAGTCGTGCATTACCGGAGTAAATGAGTCAAGATTTAAGACGCCGGATGTGATCAAAAATGCGAGCGAGCCACCGGCCAGCCAGCTGCGAGCTGAAATCTGGAGTTGGGGCAATGGGGTTGGCGACTTGGGGACGGACGGGCCTTGCAGGCAATAGTGCGGGGCCGGGCTTTCGATCGATTGCAAAGACAATCGCCGCATTGATGGCCGGAGCGGCGGCGATCGCGCTCAGCGCGCCCGCCGCGCAAGCGCAGCAAGCCGCGCAGCCGGTCAACCAGCAGCAGGCCGATCAGAAAAAGAAGGCTGACGAGAAGGCCGCGGCCGAAGGGACGCTGCTCGACAAGATCCTCGTCATCAGCCGCACCGGCGAAACCGCGATCCAGTCGCTGGCTTCCGCCAGCCATGTCGACCAGGAGCAGCTCGACCGCCGCATGGCGACGACGCCGAACGAGATGCTGCTCGGCGTGCCCGGTGTCACCGTGCAGGCCGACGCGCGGCGTGTCTCTTCGAGCATCAACATCCGCGGCCTCCAGGATTTCGGCCGCGTCGCGGTGATCGTCGACGGCGCAAGGCAGGATTTCCAGCGCTCGGACCATGGCACGCAGTCGACCTTCTATGTCGATCCCGAGCTGATCAAATCCGTCGACATCATCCGCGGCCCGACCGCCAACACCTATGGCTCCGGCGCCATCGGCGGCGTCGTCTTCTTCGACACCAAGGACGCCGCCGATTTCCTCACGCCGGAGGAGACTTGGGCCGGCTCGCTGACCGGGCGCTATGAAAGCAACGGCAAGGGCTGGACCACCAGTGCGACCGGCGTTTACCGGATCAACGAGAACTGGGATGTTCTCGGCAACATCGTCTACCGCGACTACGACGACTATAAGAACGGCGGCGGCGACACCGTTGCCGGCACCGGTTTCAATGTGCTGAGCGGCCTGCTCAAGACCACCATACGCCCGACCGAAAACAGCGAATTGAAGCTCGGCTGGGTCGGCTCCAAGGACGGCTGGACCGAGACCAGCGGCGGCGTGCCGGCGAATGACGTCGATCTGAAGTCGAACACGTTCACGGCCCGCTACAACATCACCGACGATGCCAGGAGTTGGCTCGACCTCCACATCAACGCCTCCTACAACAGAACCAATCTCGACCTGACGACGCTTACCGCGCAGAACCGCTTCGATCCGGTGACCGGCCTGCCCGTGCTGCTGCCCGCCGGCTCGCTGTCGACCTTCGATGTCGGCACGACCGGCATCGACATCTGGAACACGTCGCGCTTCGAGACGGCGAGCGTCGCCCACGAACTGACCTATGGCGGTGACTGGGTCGGCGACGACGTCGATACAGGCGGCACGGCCGGCGGCGACTCCTTCTACACGCCGTCGGGCAAGCGCAACGTCTCCGGCGCCTACATCCAGGACAAGCTGACTTGGGAGTGGCTCGAGGTCATTGGCGGCCTGCGCTACGACCATTACAGTCTGAAGGACGACACGAATGAGACCTCCGGCGACCGAGTATCGCCGCGCATCACGGTCGGCGTCTCGCCCTTCGAAAGCGCCGGTCTGGCCGGCCTGCAGTTCTACGGCACCTACGCCGAAGGCTATCGCTCGCCCTCGCTGACCGAGACGCTGATCAGCGGCAACCATCCGGCCGGGGTCAGCTTTCCGTTCCTGCCCAACCCGAACCTGAAGCCCGAGACCGGCAAGACAGTCGAGTTCGGCGTCAACTACCAGCAGAACGACATCATCGAGGGCGGCGACGCGCTGCGGCTCAAGGCAGCCTACTTCCACAACAATGTCGACGATTACATCGACGGCGTGACGCTCTCGCCCTTCGATCCAACCAGCGGCTGCCCGTTCGGTCCGGGCATTCCGATCTGCTTCCAATACCAGAACTTCGCCAAGGCCAAGATCGATGGCTTCGAGGTGGAAAGCGTCTATGACGCCGGCTGGGGCTATGCCGGCCTGTCGGCCTCCATCATCGACGGCCACACCATCTCCTATGAAGGCGAGCGCGCCGACCTCGCGACCATCCCCTCCTCGCAGGTGACGGCCCAGCTCGGCCTGCGCTTCCTCCAGGACAAGCTGACCGTCGGCGGCGAGGTCCAGTACAACGGCAAGCCGAAGGGCAATCCGGTTGCCAAGGATTTTACACTGGT
This sequence comes from Mesorhizobium sp. B2-8-9, assembly GCF_006439475.1. Taxonomy (NCBI): domain Bacteria; kingdom Pseudomonadati; phylum Pseudomonadota; class Alphaproteobacteria; order Hyphomicrobiales; family Phyllobacteriaceae; genus Mesorhizobium; species Mesorhizobium sp. B2-8-9. Next base: position 24,713 of record NZ_VFTQ01000032.1, read on the forward strand.
CAACGCCTTCGCGAGCTACCAGGCGACCGACAATCTCAAGCTCGACTTCCGCGCCGACAATCTGTTCGACGTCAAATACACCAACCCGCTCAACCGAAGCACGACCGCTGTTCTGTACGAACCCGGCGTCACGCTGGAGCTGGCGGCAACCATGCGTTTTGGCGGCTGAGGAATGGAAAGCTTGACGGCATCGCCTCGCCTGCTGACCTCGGCGCTGGCGATGTCGCTCGGCCTGGCGCCGGCGTGGGCCCAGTCCGCGCCGACTCCGGCCCGAGGCGCTTTCGGCGTATAGGGATGGGATTGCATCCGGCCATTCCGCATGGCGCCGTGGCGTGGCCTGCCTCCGGTCCAGCGCCATGGGCGGCAACCGATCTTGATTTGACAATTCCTTCTCGCGTGCGGCAGGTCTCGGCGCCAGACATGCAGGACATCAATCACCCTTCCGATGCAGGCAATGAACCGGCGATCAAGCCGGACGCGCCGCTCATGCAGACGCGGCAATCCGCGGGAGACCGCAGATGGGCAGTGGCGATCATCGCCTCCGGCCTGCTCCATGGCGCCGCCGCGGCAGCGTTTCTGATCGCACCCGCGGGGACATTCGTTTCCGCGGACGCGATCAGGGCCGAGGGCGCCGACCAGTCCGGCGCCAACGTCATCGGCAGCGCCTTGGACGACCAGGCGTCCGGCGCGGTGGATGTTACCCTGGTCCCGGATCCGCAGCCGGTGAAGCGCCAGGCCGCGAAACCCGCTCCGCTGGCCGAGGCGACGCAGCCGGCAAGTGAGCAAGTGGCGCGCCAGCCTCCGCCGGAAGCCGTCAACGAGCCGGCCTCGGATATCCTGGCGGCCGCCACACCGCGCCAGGATGATCAGAGCGTCCCCACGGACAGCAAGCCGACGCCTGCGATCGAGCCGCAAAGCCCACAAGCGCCTCCTGCCGAGCCCGAGCAATCGCCGGCCCCGAGCGCGACATCGAGCGCATCAGCCGCGCCGGCGGGGCCAAGCGAAACCATTGAACAGCGAGGTACGGCGGATGGCGATACGCGCGACGCGCCGGTCGTCGCCAGCAAGGGCAAGAAACAGGCCGCCGGCAATGCCCTCGAATCCCGCTACAGCGGTGAAATCCAGAAGAAGCTTGCCCGCGCCAACCGTCGCGTTTCGAAATCGATCCAGGCCAAGGCTCGCAACAATGCCAGGGTGGTTTTCGTCGTCGCGGCCGACGGCAGCGTCAGCGACCTGCAGCTCGCCGAAAGTTCAGGATCCGCCGAGCTCGATCAGTTCGCCTTGACGCTGGTGCGCAAACAGGCACCGTTCCCTCCCATTCCACCCGAGACCGGAAAATCGAGCTGGGTGTTCAAGGCGCGGATCGGCCCTTTTTAAAACTTTCGCCATCTCAAGAATTCGTGCATTTCGAAAGGAAACCAATGTATATCGCCATGAACCGCTTCAAGGTCCAGAACGGCTCGGAAGAAGCCTTCGAGAATGTCTGGAAGAACCGCGATTCAAGCCTCTCCGGAATGCAGGGTTTCAGGGAATTCCACCTGCTGCGCGGGCCGGTCAACGAGACCGAGGGCTATACGCTGTTTGCCTCGCACACGGTCTGGGCAAGCGAGGAGGATTTCGTCGCCTGGACGAAATCGGAGAACTTCCGCACCGCCCATCGCAATGCCGGCGGCTCGAAGGTGCACTATCTGGGCCACCCGCAGTTCGAAGGCTTCTCGGTCGTCGAAGGCGCCTGAAACGCGCCTCCGCCAAAAGAGCCCGTCTCGAGCTGACTATGCTGCGGCGAGCAAACTGGCGTTCCCGCCCGCCGCCGTGGTGTCGACGCAGACCGCGCGTTCATGCGCGTAGGCCGCCGGGTTGAGCACCTCGCTGACCAGCGGGACGATCGGCCCGGAGCGCTCGGCAATCACCTTGCGCACGATGCGCGCCGCCTCCGGCGTGCCGGAGAAGGCGACGACATCGACGCGCAGCGAACGCGCCTCGACCGGATCGGGCCGGCCGTCGATCGCCGCCAGCGGCAGGCCCTTGCCGGTCAGCGCCGATAGCGCCGCCGGCGCGCCCGGCGCCACGGCCAGCACGGCATTGCCGGCCGCAAGCGCCTGGATCGTCTGGGCAAGCAGCGTCTCGGCATCCGGACCGAGGCACAGCACTCGGCCACGCGGTGCCAGCGACAGCGTGTTGGCCTCGCCGGTCGGCCCGGGCAGGTCGACCTGGCCGAAATCGAGGCTGGCAGCTGCGGCGATCGCCGCCGCGCCCTTGCCGCGCAGATGCTTCCTCAGGATCGCCACGCGGTCCGGCCGCGTCGACCAGCCGCCCAGCGCCGGATCCGGCAGATTGTCGGCAAGCTCGGTCGCGGTCACCTTGTGGCCTTCCCCAAGCTCGGTGCCGGCCTCAGGCCCCTTGCGGAAGCGGCGCAGATAATGCGGTCCGCCGGCCTTCGGGCCGGTGCCTGAAAGCCCCTCGCCGCCGAAGGGCTGCGAACCGACGACGGCGCCGATCTGGTTGCGGTTGACATAGATGTTGCCGGCATGGATGCCATCGACAAAATGCTGGACACGGCCTTCAATGCGCGTGTGCAGACCGAAGGTCAGCCCATAGCCCTTGCGGTTGATGGCGGCGATCACCGCGTCGGTCTCGTCGGCATCGAAGGTCGCAACATGCAGCACCGGGCCGAACACCTCCCGCTCCATTTCCTCGATGCCTTTGACGCGGAACACATGCGGCGCCACGAAACGGCCGGTCGCCGGCGCTTCGAGCTTGGCGATCAGCCTGCCTTCCAGCCCCTTCTTCTTGCAATAGTCGCTGATCGAAGCTTGCGCCTCATCATCGATTACGGGGCCGACGTCGGTCGAAATCGCCCAAGGATTGCCGACATTGAGCGCTTCCATCGCGCCCTTCAGCATTTCCAGCATCTTCTTCTCGACGTCCTTCTGGACGTAGAGCACGCGCAGCGCCGAGCAGCGCTGGCCGGCGCTCTGGAAGGCGGAGGCGAGGATATCGCGCACCGCCTGTTCCGGCAGCGCGGTGGAATCGACGATCATCGCATTCAATCCGCCGGTCTCGGCGATCAGCATCGCATCGGGCGCCGCGGTCTCGGCCAGTTGCTTCTCGATCAGCTTGGCGACCTCGGTCGAGCCGGTGAAGCAGATGCCGGCAATGCGCGGGTCGGCCGTCAGCGGCGCACCGACCGAGGCGCCATCGCCCGGCAAAAGCTGAATGACGTCTTCCGGCACGCCGGCCTCGCGAAGCATTTCCACGGCGCGGAAGGCGATCAGCGGCGTCTGCTCCGCCGGCTTCGCGATCACCGAATTGCCGGTAACCAAAGCCGCCGCGATCTGGCCGGTGAAGATCGCCAGCGGGAAATTCCACGGCGAGATGCAGACGATCGCGCCCCGCGCCTGCGTGCCGGCTTCGGCATTGGCCGCCTCGGCCGCGTAGTAGCGCAGGAAGTCGACCGCCTCGCGCACTTCGGCGATGCCGTCGGCCAGCGATTTGCCGGCCTCGCGGGTGGCGAGAGCGAAGAACTCGACCGCATTGGCCTCATAGAGGTCGGCGGCGCGGTTGAGGATCGCGGCGCGCTCGGCAACCGGACGCTTCGCCCAGGCGGGTTGCGCGTCGACGGCGATGCGCACGGCGGTCGCCACCTGCTTGACCGCCGCCTCATGTACAGTGCCGACGATTTCGTCGGGCTTGGCAGGATTGACGATCTGGCGCGGCTGGCCGTAGCCCGCGGCGCGCGTCACCGGCTTGGCGTGCCAGCGATCCGTTCCGGCGAACGCCGCCCGCGCCTTCTCGATAGCCGCGAGCGTCACCGGATCGGTGATGTCGAAGCCCTTGGAATTGCGGCGCCCGGCGCCGAAGATCGCGGCCGGGCGCGCGATCGCCGGATTGGCGGCCGGCCCCTGCGTCTCGACCACCGCGAACGGATCGCGCGCGATCTCCTCGGGCTCGACCTCCTCGTCGGTCAACTGGTGAACGAAGGAGGAGTTGGCGCCGTTTTCCAGCAGACGGCGCACCAGATAGGCGAGAAGGTCCGAATGCGCGCCGACCGGCGCATAGATGCGACAGCGCGTGCCCTCGGCCTGCCGCACCGTCTCGTGCAGCGCCTCGCCCATGCCGTGCAGGCGCTGGAACTCGAAGCTGTCGCGGTCCTTTGCCATCGATAGGATGGCGGCAACCGTGTGCGCGTTATGTGTGGCGAATTGCGGATAGATGCGGTCGGTCATCGACAGCAGCTTCTTCGCGCAGGCGAGATACGAAACATCGGTGTTGGCCTTACGGGTGAAGACCGGATAGCCGGACAGGCCGAGCGTCTGCGCCCGCTTGATCTCGGTGTCCCAATAGGCGCCCTTCACCAGCCGCACCATGATTTTGCGATCGTATTTCCTGGCAAGCGCATAGAGCCAGTCGATGGCGAAAGCCGCCCGCGGGCCATAGGCCTGGACAACGACGCCGAAACCGTCCCAGCCGGCAAGTTCCGGCTCTGCCAGCACGCGTTCGATGACGTCGAGCGACAGGTCGAGCCGGTCGGCCTCCTCGGCATCGATGTTGAGGCCCATGCGTGAATGCCGGGCGGCAAGCGCCAACGACAGAAGCCGCTCGGCCATCACTGGCAGCATCGTCTCGCGCTGCGCCACCTCGTAGCGTGGATGCAGCGCCGAGAGCTTGACCGAAATGCCGTGATTGTAACGGATGTCGGGACCGTTCGACCCAGCGTCGAGCGAGGAGATCGCGTCGGCATAGGCGCGGTGGTAGCGCAGCGCGTCGGCTTCGGTGCGGGCCGCCTCGCCCAACATGTCGAAGGAATAGAGATAACCCTTCTGCGTCATCGGCCGGCCGCGCTTGACGGCCTCGGCGATGGTGCGGCCAAGCACGAACTGCTCGCCCATCTCGCGCATTGCCGCGGCGACCGCCTTGCGGATCACCGGCTCGCCAAGCCTGCGCACCATGGCGCGCAGCGTGCCTTCGATGCCGCCCTCGCCTTCGTCGAGCACTCGGCCGGTCAGCATCAGCGCCCAGGTCGAGGCGTTGACGAAGATGGAGCTCGAGCCGCCCGAATGCGCCGACCAGTCATGCGGCGCGATCTTGTCGGCGATGAGATCGTCCATCGTCTCGGCATCGGGCACCCGCAGCAGCGCTTCGGCCAGGCACATCAGCGCCACGCCTTCCTTGGTCGACAGGCCGTAGGCCGAGAGGAAGACCTCCATCAGCCTTGGATCGGTCGAGCCGCGCACCGCACGCACCAGATCGGCCGCGCGCACCGAGATCGCCTTGCGCTCTTCGGCTGACAAGCCCGCCGCCGCCGATAGGCGCTTCACCGCCTCGTCTTCGTCGGGCAAATAATTGGCGCGGATCTGCTGGCGGATGGCGTCGAGCGGCATGTCGGGGTCCATGAAAGCGAGCGTGAGCGAACGGTCTGGCGGTCGCCGGACCGAATGGCGCAAGCTAGCACAGCTGCGGATTCCAGTCGGTCCAAAGAAATCGACATGACAGACTGATCGATCTAACATATAGCGACTAGTCCCATCATTTCGACTGCAATTTTGATGACCGAAGACCAATTGGACCGCATTGACCGCAACATCCTGTCCGCGCTCGGGCGCGACGGTCGGCTTTCGATGTCTGAACTCGCTTTGAAGGTGGGCTTGTCGAAGACGCCGGTGCAGGCGCGCGTGAAGCGGCTGGAGAAGGACGGCTACATAAGAGGCTATCGCGCGGTCATCGACCGCGAGCGCATGGGCGAAGGCCATGTCGCCTTCGTCCAGGTGAAGCTGTCAGACACCCGCTCGGCAGCGCTCGACGCCTTCAACCGCGCGGTGCAGGGCGTGCCGGAGATCGAGCAATGCCACATGATGGCGTCGAGCTTCGATTATCTGCTGAAGGTCCGCACCACCGACATCGCCGCCTACCGCCGGGTGCTCGGCGAGCGCATCTCCGCCCTGCCCCACGTTGCCCAGACGTCGACCTTCGTGGCGATGGAGACGGTGAAGGATCGCTAATCAGACAGCGTCTTCAGGAACGCCACCAGCGCGGCCCGCTCGCGCTCGGACAGCTCGAGCGGGTGCACTTCGGAGACGCCTTCCACGCTGGGCGGTGCTTTCAAATAATGCCCCACCACCTCATCGAGCGTCGCGAACTGGCCGGCATGCATGTAGGGCGGTCGACTTGCGGCGCCCCTGAGCGACGGAGTCTTGTAGGCGCGCATGATTTGCGGCCCGTCCTTGACCATGAAGCGCAGCTCGCGGCAGGCGCTCTCGTCGCCGTCGCGGAACTTGCCGAGACAGTTGAAAGGATCGGCCCCGACCTGCGCCACGGCATCGACGCGCCCGCGGTCAGGCGGCAGGCCGTCGACCGGCGGCACGCCGGTGTTGTGGAAGGAGTTGTCGGTGAAGCGCGGGCCGTTGTGGCAGGTCACGCAATTGGCCTTGCCGATGAACAGCTTCAGCCCAAGGACTTCCTCCGGCGAGAATGCCGCGTCCCCTTCCGGCTTGGCGCCGGTCGCCAGATCGATGGCGAAGCGGTCGAAGCGCGTCTGCTCAGGCTCGATCGAGCGCTCGAAGGCGGCGATCGCCTTGCCGATATTGGCGAAGACGCGGTTGACGTCGTCTTGCCGGCCGGCAGGCATGGCGTTCCACGCGGCCTTGTCGGCATCGCTGCCGAGCGGGGTGGCATTGGCCGGCACGCTGGAAAGGTCCGGCAGCGGTCCGAAGATGCGCTCATAGCGCTCGCCGAACCGCTTCTTGATATAATGCGCGAAGGCGGCTCGATTGCCGGCCTGCTCGAGCGGGTTTTCAAGCGGCGTCAGCGCCTGCGCCCACAGGCTGTCGCGCCTGCCGTCCCAGAAGAACCACGGATTGCGCGCCACGCCCGCCAGCGGCATCGTGCGGCGGTTGGTGTGGCCCACGCCGACCGCCTGCGGCAGGTCGTCCTGGAACTGACGGTCGATCTTGTGGCAGGTCGAGCAGGACACCGTGCCGTCGCGGCTCATGCCGGCATCGAAGAACAGCGTCGAGCCGAGCGCGGCAGCCGCCGGCACATCCGCATATTGGTTGGTGGTGTCGACTTTGGGCGAGGGCAGCGTGTTCAGCGCCAGCGACGCAATGGTTTTCTTCTCGGCGTCGCTGAACTGCGGCTCGCCGCAGCCGCCCAAGGCGAGAGCGGCTAAAGCCAAGAGGCTCGCAACGCTGATCAGCCGCCTCATTGCCCGCTCACAAAACGATGTTGAAGACGACGGAGTCGGAGCCCGCCGCCGCCGAGATACCGAAGTGCAGCTGCCACCAGCCGCTCATCGTGAACTTCACGCCGTCGATGCGGTAGCGCCCCTGGCCCAAATAGTCGGTCGCCTGCGGACTGGTCGGCAGGCCGTGATCGTGCCGCGGCATCCCGCCGGAAACGGTGATGGCAGCTCCCTCCACCGGCGCGCCGGCGGCGGTCTTCAGCGTCAGCAGCCAGGACTGCAGCTCGCCCTGCCGGACGACGCCGCGCTCCGGCTCGAAGCTCGCGACAAACAGGCCGTTCGCCGTCTTCTTCGAGCGCGACAGGTCCGGTCCGGGCGCCGATTGCGGCAGCGTCAGATAGATGGCGGCCACGATGCCGACCAGCAGAGCGGCCAGACCGAGGCCCGCAAGAATGTAACGCCATATCGATGCCAAACCCGTTCCTCTTCGGCTGCTAACGTCGCGGGCCGCTTGCCGCGTCCCGCCCTGCCTGTGGGAAATCGCTTCTGGCGCAAAATTCGCCGGTAGCCAAGCATGGCGCTGCCGGCCGCAAAAAGCTACAGCAACAAGATGTTAGGAAGGGATAAGCCCGCATGGCCAATGGTATCGCATCGATCGGCGAATGCATGCTGGAACTGTCCGGCCAGGCAGGCCCGAACTGGCGCATGGGCTTTGCCGGCGATACCTTCAACACGCTGTGGGCGTTGCACGCCTTGAGCCCGGATCGGCCCGCGACCTATGTGACGGCCTTCGGCGACGATCCCTTCTCGCACGACCAGATCGCTTTCTTTGCCGAGAACGGCATCGGCATAGGCAACAGCCCGGTCATTGCCGGCGCGCGCCCCGGCCTTTACGCCATAACGCTTACAGGAGCCGAGCGCGCCTTCACCTACTGGCGAAGCGACGCGGCCGCGCGCCAGCTCGCCTCGGATCCGACAGCACTGGCAAAAAGCCTTGAAAACCAGGCGCTTGTCTATTTTTCCGGAATCACCCTGGCAATTCTGGACCCGGCGGCGCGCCAAACCCTCCTCTCGGCCGTGGCGACTGCCCGCAAGGCCGGCTCGCTCGTCGCCTTCGACCCGAATTACCGGCCGCGTCTGTGGCCGAGCCGCGAAGCGGCGCAGGCCGCGATCCTGGAAGCGCTTGCGGTGGCCGACATTGCGCTGCCGACTTTTCCGGACGAGCAGATGCTGTTCGGCGATGAGACCCCGGAGGTCACAGCCAAGCGCCTGGGCAAGCTGACCGGCGAGGTCGTGGTCAAGAATGGCGAGCAGCCGGCCCTGATTGCGCTGAACGGCGCTTCACAAGCTGTCGACGCGGTGCATGTGGCGGCCCCCGTCGATACCACGGGGGCCGGCGATTCCTTCAACGGCGGCTATCTCGCCGCCCGGCTTGCCGGCCACGCGCCTGCCGACGCGACACGCCGGGCGCACAAAGTCGCCGCCGCGGTGGTGCAGGTTCGCGGTGCGCTGGCGCCGTTTGAGACGCTAAGGACTGCTTTCGATAGCTAGGACCTTTCAGATTTAGGTCAGGCCGAGTCGAAAATGGTGGCTTCCGAGAACCGGAGCGGAGCGTACTTAAACGTACGTGAGCACCGGAAGCGCAGGAAGCCGCCATTTGCAGGCCGGCCTCACCTAAATCCTAGGGCAGGCGGAACCGGTATTCTGTGACCTGATGATAGATCTGCCCGGGCCACAGCGTCGCCTGCGGGAAATAAGGCCGGTTCGGCGCGTCCGGCCATGTCTGAGCTTCGAGGCAGAGGCCTGAAAACGCCTTGTAGCGGCGGCCGTCGAGCCCCGGCGATGTCGGCGCGACGAACTGACCGCTATAGAGCTGCAGTCCCGGTTCGGTGGTCCACACTTCCATCTCGACGCCGGAATTGGCGCCTTGCACCCAGGCAGCCTGGTGCAGCGGCCCGCGGCTAGAGGCCAGGCAGTAATTCAGGTCATAGCGAAGCTGCTCGCCTTCCATTTCCATGCGCAGCGGCCGCGCCTGCCGGAAATCGTAGGGCGTGCCGTCGACCGGCTTCACGACACCTGTGGGGATCATCTCATCATCGACCGGCGTGTAGGCGCCGGCGTTGAGCATCAGCCGGTGGTCGAGGATGTCGCCGGCGCCGCCGTCGTCGAGATTGAAATAGGAATGCTGCGCGAGGTTGCAGAGCGTCGGCTCCTCGCAGGTCGCGGTCAGCTCCATGCTGAGCGTGCCTGGGATCTTCAGCCGATACGTGCAGGTGACGTCGAGCGCGCCGGGAAAGCCCATCGCGCCGTCCGGATCGTGCAGCGTCAGCGTTACGAAATCGCGGCCATGCAGCGAGACGGCCCATGGCCGGCGGAAAAAGCCTTCCGAGCCGCCATGCAGCGTGTGCTTGCCGAGAAAATTCTGCTCGGTCTGGAAGCGGTTGCCGGCGATGGTGAAGCGGCCGCCGCCGATGCGGTTGGCGAAGCGGCCGACGACGGCGCCAAAGAAGGCGCGGTCGGTCTCGTAGGGCTCGAATCGGTCGTAGCCCAGCACCAGCGGCGCGTCATGGCCGCTCAGCCTGAGGTCCTGAATGATGGCGCCGAGCCCGATGATGTTGGCCGTGATGCCGCCGCCGCGAATGGTGAAGCGGCGCACGGCCTCGCCCGCCTGCGTCGTGCCGAAGACCTCGCCGTCTTTCATTGCCATGCCCGAAATGTCATTTCCGATCCGTGGATTTAGGCCGGCTGCGTATCATCCGGCAAGCGCAGGCTAAGGCAATTCCAGGAAAAGTGCGCAGCGGCTTTGCGCCAAGACAAGGCGATAGAGCAGTCCACCGTTGTCTGAAACGGTGGACTGCTGGGCGCGCCTGCCCCTGTTCCGGGGATCGATATCAGAGCCCTAGGCCGCCGAAGCAGGCATATTTGGTGTCGAGATAGTCCTCGATGCCCTGATGCCCGCCTTCGCGGCCGAGACCGGATTCCTTGACGCCGCCGAACGGCGCCTCGGGCGTGGTGATCAGGCCTTCATTGACGCCGACCATGCCGTATTTCAGGCCTTCCATGACGCGGAAGGCGCGGCCGAGATCGCCGGTGTAGAAATAGGCGGCAAGGCCGAACTCGGTGTCGTTGGCCAGCGCGATCGCCTCTTCCTCGGTCTCGAACTTGAACACAGGCGCGATCGGCCCAAAAATCTCCTCCTTCATGAAGCGCATGTTCGGCGTGGCGCCAGAAATCACCGTCGGCTGGAAGAACGAGCCGCCCAGCGCATGGCGCTTGCCGCCGGCGACGACCTTGCCGCCCTTCGACGTCGCATCGGCGATGAATTCCTCGACCTTCTCGACCGCTTTCTCGTCGATCAGCGGCCCCTGCTGCACGCCTTCCTCGAGGCCCGAGCCGACCTTGAGGTTATTGCTGGCGGCGGCGAGCTTCTCGACGAATTTGTCATAGATGCCCGCCTGCACGAGGAAGCGGTTGGTGCACACGCAGGTCTGGCCGGAATTGCGGTACTTGGCCGTGATGGCGCCGGCAACCGCGCGATCGACATCGGCGTCGTCGAAGACCAGGAACGGCGCGTTGCCGCCAAGCTCCATCGACACTTTCTTGACCGTCGAGGCCGACTTCTGGATCAGGATCTTGCCGACCTCGGTCGAGCCGGTGAAGGTGATCTTCTTGACCAGCGGGTTGGCGCAGATCTCGTCGCCGATCTCGCCGGCCGAACCGGTGACGACATTGACGACCCCCTTCGGAAAGCCGACTTCCTCGACGAGCGCACCCCAGGCGAGGCCCGAGTAAGGCGTCTGCGAGGCGGGCTTGACCACCGCGGTGCAGCCGGCGGCCAAAGCCGGGCCGATCTTGCGGGCGAGCATCGAGGACGGGAAATTCCACGGCGTGATGGCGGCGATCACCCCGACCGGCTCCTTGGTCACCAGAATGCGGCGGTCGCCCCATGGCGACGGAACGATGTCGCCATAGACGCGGCGGCCTTCCTCGGCGAACCAGAGGATATAGCTGGCGGCAGAGCCGATCTCGCCTTTGGATTCGGTGAGCGACTTGCCCTGCTCGATGGTCAGCAATTCGGCGAGCACGTCCTGATTATCCATCATCGCGTCATGCAGCTTGCGCAGGAGCTTCGAGCGCTCGAGCGCGGTGGTCTTGCGCCAGCCCTTGAAGGCTTCCTCTGCGGCTTCGATCGCGCGGCGGGTCTCGGCCTTGCCGGCCTTAGGCACGGTGCCGATCTTGAGGCCGGTCGCCGGATTGTTGACGTCGATGGTCTGGCCGCTGTCGGCCTGCACCCATTCACCATTGATGAGGTTGGCCTGGCGCATGAAATGGCTGGTTTTCTGAAGCATGGTCTGGCCTCCGTTCGGCGCGCTGATCGGCCGTTTTTCTGGATATCCGTTAAAGCGTGCTTCAAGAGCCGCACGCCGGCGCATTGCTCTTACCTAGGGAAAGGCGGGCAAGCAATCACAAGATGGTATATAGGGGTTGGGCCAGCAAAAGCGAGCCGCGTTCAGCGGCTCTATCCGAAGACGTGGATCACCACCGTCAGCCAGAACGACGTGGTCACCACCGCGCTGGCGGTGGCAAGCGTCATCTGGTTCGAGGCCAGCGCCTGGCCCGTGTTGAACTGGACGGCGATCAGATAGGAGTTGATGCCCGAAGGGAGCGCCGCAACCACCACCGCGACCTTGGCCGTCAGCGGCGGCAGGCCGAGCAGCCAGACGAAGGCCAGCACCAGCGCCGGCATCACGAACAGCTTCAGCACCGACAGCGCCAGCGCCGGCCTGATATTGCCGGAGATGCCGAAGCGGCGCAGGCTGAGCCCCATGGCGAAGAGCGCCACCGGACCGGCCGTGTCCGCGAGCGTATTGACCAACCGTTCGACCAGGTCCGGCAGCGGCGCGCCGGTGAGGCGCCAGGCGAGCCCCACCAGGATGCCGATGATCAGCGGATTGAGGAACAGGCGCCTGAGGAAGTTTTTGACGACGCGCAGCGGATGCACCGTCTCGCCGCTGCCGCGCCCGAACATCTCGAACAGCACGATCGAGGCCATCATCATGATTGGCAGGTGGACCGAGACCAGCAGCGACAGCACCTCGAAGCCGCTGGCGCCGAATATGCCGAGGACGAAGGGCGCGCCGAGCAGCACCACATTGGAATAAGCCGAGGACACGCCGCCGACGATGCCCGCGCGTGCATCTCGCTTGAAAACGCGCGTCATCATCAGATGGCCCGTGGTCCAGGTGATGGCGGCGACCGCAAAATAGGCGCCCCACAGCGACCAGGGCGTTACGCCATGGAAATCCGATTTGACCATGGTCCGGAAGAGCAGCAGCGGCATCGCCACGCTGACGGCGAATTCCGAAATGCCCTCCCCGCTCGCCGGCTTCAGATAGAAGGTGAGCCCGGTCAGATAGCCGAGCGCCACAAGGCTGAAGACGAAGAGGACGGTTTCGGTAAGCGGCGTCATTTCTTGGGCGGAGACATTTTTCCCGTGATAGGCGGGCCCTGACTGCGGCGCAATCGCACCGAACGGAACGGCGCTCCATTTGCTCTGCTGCCCCGCTGCTTGTCTTTCAGCCTGCTTTGCGGTCCCTATATGCCAATCACCACCTTGCCTTTGCGGGCTGCCATAGGACTTCCGATGCTGCGACTTGCCCTGGCGCTCTTCCTGCTTGCCGTTCCCACCCTGGCCCACGCGACCGATGCGGGCTGGGCGTTGCTGCGCGACGGCGGCCATGTCGTTCTGCTTCGCCATGCCTTCGTCACCGGAGCTGCCGACCCGGCCAATTTCGACATCGACAATTGCGCCACGCAGCTCAACCTGTCGGAGCGCGGCAAGCAGCAGGCAAGCCGCATCGGCGCGCTGTTCGCGGCGCGCTCGGCGCCGATCGATCATGTGCTCTCCAGCCGCTACTGCCGTTGCCTTGATACTGCCCGCATCGCTTTCGAATCCGAGCCGCAGCCTTTCGCGCCGCTCGATCTGCTCAAAACCGACCCGGCCGAAAAGGCCGCGCAAATGGCCGCGATCATGAAGGAGATCCGTGGCTATTCCGGCTCCGATAATCTGGTGCTGGTCACGCATGTGGAAAACATCGAGGCGCTCACCGGCGTAGCGCCGCGCGAGGGCGAGGCCGTGGTGGTGGCGCCGGACGGTGATGGTCTCAAGGTGCTGGGACGGGTCACGTTCTAAGACGCCGCGCCCGCCGGTGTTGCCGAAATGCAACTCCCGGAAGAAGCCGCAAATCCGCCGCGACAATGCCGCTTGCGACAACCCGTCGCAGGGTCTATAGGCGCGCTCCCGGTCACGAAAACCGAAGCGAGCACAACGGTTGGAGCTTTCGTCTCCGCCCGCGCAGCCGGCTCTGCCGCGCTGTGTACGGCGCCGTTTCGGGTGTTGGGATCGCCGATGTAGCTCAGAGGTTAGAGCGCCGGATTTAGGTCCGGAGGTCGAGGGTTCGAGTCCCTTCATCAGCACCACGGATAGCTCAGTTTGGTTAGAGCATCAGATTTGTCATCTGACTGTCGAAGGTTCGATTCCTTCTCCAACGGCCTGATAAGCCGACACCTTCAGGTGGTGTTATCCAAAACGGTCCGGGGACCGGAATGCGAGGACTTCACGGACGGCAAGGTTTCGGCCTCGCCGGGCGGCGACGTCCTGCGCCATCGGCTCGCGGCCAGGCCCGCGGTGACGATCAAGGCGCGACGCGGCCGGCAAAGGAAGCTTCGGCTTCCGGCGCCCGCTTCGTCGCCCCGCGATCCGCTCCCGAAGGCCCGCCGCGGATCGATGCCACCGGTCCCCGGATCATTCGTGCCCAGGACAGTACGACGACGTGAAACGAGAAACGAAAGGATGATCGACGCATGACGTGACGCCTCACATGGGGCCATGCCCGACAGGAGTAAGACAATGAAGACCATTCTCGAAAAGCTTCTTGGACGCCAGCGCGTCCTCGTGAAGGAAAATGAACGTGCCGTCGCCCTCTACAAGGGTGAGATCCGGGCGATCCTGATGCCGGGCGAGCATTGGCTCGCCAACCGGCGCGGCAACCTGGAAATCTCCAGGTACGACCTGAAGAACCCGGAATTCGTTTCGGCTTACGAGAAGGCGTTGTTCGACAAGCTCCCGGATGTGGCCGCGCGTCACCTCACCGTCATCCGCACCGGGCGTACCGACGTCGCCGTCGTCGAGCGCGACGGCGCCTTGCATGCCGTGCTCAACCCGGATCGCAAGCTCGTGCTGTGGACGGATGCCGGCCCGTGGAAGGTTACGTCCGTCGACACGGCGGCCGATCTCGCCGTCGATCCGGCCTTGATGCGCCGGATCGGCCAGGCCCGGAAGACGGAACATGTGTTCCTCTATCCGGTCGTGGACGGCCAGGTCGGGTTGCTGTTCGTGGATGGCGTCTACACCCGCACGCTTGCCGCGGGTGTGCACGCCTTCTGGAATGTCGGGCGCATGGTCCAGGTGAAGGTTGTCGACGTCAAGCGCCAGTCGCTCGATGTTGCCGGGCAGGAAATGCTGACCAAGGATCGCGTGACGATCCGCGTCAACGTCGCCGCCGAATACCGAGTCGTCGATCCGGTGACGGCGGTGAGCACGGTGAAGGACTTCTCCGAAGCCCTCTACCGCGCCCTGCAGTATGCCTTCCGCAAGACGCTTGGCGCGCTCACGCTCGACCAGATCCTCGACAAGAAGGTCACGGTCGACGAGGACGCGGCTGCCAAGGTGCGCGACGACATGGCCGTGATCGGCGTCGAGGTCAGCGATATCGCTCTCAAGGATGTGATCCTGCCGGGCGACATGCGCGAGATCCTCAACCAGGTGGTTTCGGCCGAGAAGCAGGCCGAGGCCAACGTCATCCGCCGCCGCGAGGAGACGAACGCCACCCGTTCGCTGCTCAACACGGCCAAGGTGATGGCCGAGAACCCGGTGATGCTGCGACTGAAGGAGCTCGAGGCTCTCGAGGCCATCGCCGGCAAAGTCGAGCGGCTCACCGTCCACAACGGGACGGGCGGGTTGCTCAACGACCTGGTCAAGCTCCGCGACTGATGCATGTCGCCCAACGTGGTTCCGGCTTTGGGAAGACGGCATGCGACACAAAGCTGACGCGACGTCAAATGGGAGGGGCCGCCGGGCAGGCCGGCGGCCCTTCTTGCGCTCCCAAAGCCGACATCCCATCTGCCCCGGCGCGTCAGGCCTTTTCCTGCCGGGAAAAACCGATTAGACAGCGCCCAAACAAGATGCGGACAGATTCCGCCCGCAACCGAAGGAAGAGCCCTTGTCCACCACGTTCGAGAAAGTCGCCAAGATCATTGCCGACACCAGCGAGATCGATATCGACACCATCACGCCCGAGAGCCACACGATCGACGATCTCGGCATCGACAGCCTCGATTTCCTCGACATCGTCTTTGCCATCGACAAGGACTTCGGCATCAAGGTGCCGCTCGAGAAGTGGACGCAGGAGGTCAATGACGGCAAGGCCTCGACCGACGACTACTTCGTCATGAAGAACCTGTGCGCCAAGATCGACGCGCTGGTCGCGGCCAAGGCCGCCTGAGCCGGCTCGGGAGCGGTCTTGACGCGCCCCGCCAGCTGACCCACAACGGCCGCCCATGAGTTCTCACGACGTCGTCATCACCGGCATCGGCCTGGTCTCTTCGCTTGGAGAGGGTCCTGATGCGCATTGGCAGAAGCTCACCCGACCGGGCCTTGAGCCGGTGCTCGAGGCAGAGCGCTTCGCGCCCTACACCATCCATCCCCTGCCCGAGATCGACTGGAACCTGCAGATCGCCAAGCGCGGCGACCAGCGTCAGATGGAAACCTGGCAGCGTCTCGGCACCTATACCGCCGGCCTGGCGCTCGACGATGCCGGCATCAAGGGCAATGACGAGCTTTGCACCACCATGGACATGGTGGTGGCGGCCGGCGGCGGCGAACGCGACGAAGCCGTCGATGCCGCGATCCTTGCAGCCTCCGAAAGCCGCAACGACCGCGACGTGCTGCTCAACGAGAAGCTGACGACGGAACTGCGGCCGACTTTGTTCCTCGCCCAGCTCTCCAACCTGCTCGCCGGCAACATCTCGATCGTCCACAAGGTCACCGGTTCGTCGCGCACCTTCATGGGCGAGGAAGGCGCCGGCGTCTCGGCCGTCGAGACGGCGGCCGCGCGCATCCGCTCGGGACAGTCGACCCATGTTCTGGTCGGCGGCGCCTTCCAGACCGAGCATTCCGACATGCTGCTCGGCTATGAGCTTGCCGGCTACCTGCATCGCGGCCCATGGAAGCCGGTCTGGCAACGCCAGGGCTTAGAAGGCGGCGGTGTGGTGACGGGGTCCGGCGGCGCATTCCTGGTGCTCGAGCAGCGCGAGCACGCAAAAAACCGCGGCCGCAAGATCTACGCCGAGCTTGGCCCCGTCGTCTCCGGCCGCGCCAGGCGCCGGCAAGGCGAGTTGAATTCAGAGATTGCTGCGCTGCTGAAGCAGGCTGCCCTTCCCGACGGGGATCTGCTCACGATTTCCGCCGCCTCCGGCGCCCACGCCGCGACGGCGGCTGAGAAGGCCGTTCTCGATGCCAATTCGGCTTTGGCCGTGCGCGCCTTCTCGACGCTGACCGGCCATATGAAGGAGGCTCAATTCCCCTTTGCGGTTGCGCTAGCGGCAATGGCTGTCGACCGCGCGGCCGGTTATCCTGCCTTCGATGCCACGATGGAGCGCTCATTTGAAGGCGCCCCCAATTCCGTTCTTGCAACCGCGATCGGCTATCACCAATTCGAGGGCCTGGGGCTGGTTAAAGCCGCTTAGATCGGTTTTTCGCAATTCCCGGGCGGAAAACCGCTACACACCTTTCCTGGAATTGCTCGATAACGAGGCAGACAAAGCATGGCCAATCTTCGCGACCACATGGGCAGGCCTATCGTCGCCGTTACCGGCATCGGCGTGGTGACCTCGCTCGGCGTCGGCAAGGCCGACAATTGGGCGGCGCTGACCTCGGGCAGATCCGGCATCCATCCGATCACCCGCTTTCCGGTCGACCACCTCAACACCCGCATTTCCGGCATGGTCGACTTCCTGCCCTCGAGCTCGAAGGGCGCCAGCCACCTCACCTACGAACTGGCCGAGACGGCGGCCCAGGAGGCCGTCTCGGAAGCTGGTTTGGAGTCCGGCGATTTCGGCGGCCCGCTGTTCCTGGCCTCGCCGCCGGTCGAGCTCGACTGGATCGACCGCTTCTCGCTCTATAATTCCGACAAGCAGGACGCCGGTGCCGAAAGGTTGCTGCGCGTGGCGCGCGGGCTGAAGGAGCTGGATGTGTTCGAGACCACGCAGTTCGGCTCGATCGCCGATCGCCTGGCCGACCGCTTCGGCACGCGTGGTCTGCCGATCACGCTGTCGACCGCCTGCGCCTCGGGCGCCACCGCCATCCAGCTCGGGGTCGAGGCGATCCGGCGCGGCGAGTGTGACAAGGCGCTGTCGATCGGCGCCGACGGCTCGGCCACCGCCGAAGCGCTGATCCGCTTCTCGCTGCTCTCGGCCCTTTCCACCCACAATGATATCCCCGAAAAGGCCTCAAAGCCCTTCTCCAAGGATCGCGACGGCTTCGTGCTGGCTGAAGGCTCCGGCGCGCTGGTGCTGGAATCGCTGGAAGGCGCCCTTGCGCGGGGCGCGACAATCCTCGGCATCATGCGCGGCTGCGGCGAGAAGGCCGACGATTTTCACCGCACCCGCTCCAAGCCCGACGGCTCGCCTGCGATCGCGGCGGTGCGCGCCGCTCTTGCCGATGCGGGCCTCGGGGAAGACGAGATCGACTACGTCAATGCGCACGGCACCTCGACGCCCGAGAACGACAAGATGGAGCACCTGTCGCTGTCCACCGTCTTCGGCGAGCGCATCGGCTCGATGCCGATCTCGTCGAACAAGTCGATGATCGGCCACACCCTGTCGGCCGCCGGCGCGGTGGAGGCCGCCTTCTCGCTGATGACCATGCGCGAAAGCGTCATCCCGCCGACGATCAATTACGACAATCCAGATCCGGCCATCGTGCTCGACGTCGTGCCGAACAAGAAGCGCAATGCCGAAGTGGGCACGGTTTTGTCGAATTCCTTCGGCTTCGGCGGCCAGAACACCTGCCTTGTCATGGCGCGGGAACCGGTCTAAGCGGACTTTTCCGCTCTTACAGACCCGACAGGCCACATGCGCGCATTGCAACTTATCGAGGACCGCCGCCTTGAAACGGTGGACCTGCCGCCTCCCCCGCCGCCTTCGCTGGGCGAAGTGACGCTCCGCATCAAGGCGGTGGCGCTCAACCATATCGACGTCTGGGGTTGGCGCGGCATGGCGTTTGCCAAGCGCAAGCTGCCGCTGGTCGTCGGCGCCGAGGCCGCCGGCGAGGTCGAGGCGGTCGGCCCCGGCGTCTCCAACCTGCTGCCGGGACAATTGGTGTCGATCTACGGCGCGCGCACCTGCGGGCTTTGCCGCGCCTGCCGCGAAGGCCGCGATAATCTCTGCGAGCATGTTTCCGGCGTGCATGGCTTCCATCTCGACGGCTTTGCCCAGGAAAAGATCAACCTGCCGGCGCGTCTTCTGGTGCCCGCGCCTCCCGGCGTCACCGAGATCGGCGCGGCGGTCGCGCCTGTCACCTTCGGCACGGTCGAGCACATGCTGTTCGACAACGCCAGGCTGGAACCAGGCGAAACCATCCTCGTCCATGCCGGCGGCTCCGGAATCGGCTCCGCTGCCATCCAGCTCGCAAAGAAGATGGGCTGCACTGTCATCACCACGGTCGGCTCGAACAACAAGATCGACAAGGCCAAGGCGCTTGATGCCGACCATGTCATCAACTACCGCGAGGACCGTTTCGAAGGCGTTGTGCGCAAGCTGACCAGGAAGAAGGGTGTCGATGTGGTGTTCGAGCATGTCGGCGCCGACACCTTCGCCGGTTCCATGCTGTGCTTGAAGCGTGGCGGTCGCCTCGTCACCTGCGGCTCGACCTCGGGCGTGTCGACGCAGGTCAACCTGATGCAGCTCTTCCAGCAGCAGCTGAAGCTGCTCGGCTCCTTCGGCTGCCGCATGGAGAACATGGCCAACGCCATGCAGAAGATGGCGGCCGGCCTCGTTGCGCCGGTCATCGATACCGAAGTCGGCTTCGACGACATCGACGCCGCGCTGAAGCGCATGGAAGGCCGCGACGTCTTCGGCAAGATCATCCTGCGCGTTTCCTAAGACAGGATGGTCGGCAAGGTGTTCAGGAAAGCCCGCCGGGACTTCATGTTCCGCTACGGCCGACGGCTGCGCCAGCTGGAGCATTGGCTGGTCGCCAAGCTCGCCATCGTGTTGCTCTCGCTGCTGCGCCTGTTGCCGCCGGACAGCGCGCTCAACTTCGCCGACCGTGTCGCCCGCCGCATCGGCCCGATGGTCGGGCGCCACCGCGTTGCGGTCAACAATCTGCGCCTTGCCTATCCGCAAAAGAGCGACGCCGAGATCGAAGCCATCGCGCGCGACATGTGGGGCAACATGGCCCGCCTTGCCGCCGAATACATCTTCCTCGACGCGCTGTTCGACTTCGATCCGAACGCTTCGGAGCCGGGCCGGGTCGAGGTAGGCGGCGTCGAGCATTTTCACGAGATCGCCGGCGAGAAGAAGCCGCATATCCTGTTCACCGGCCATCTCGGCAATTTCGAGTTGCTGCCGGTGGCCGCGGCCACCTTCGGCATGAACATCACGGCGCTGTTTCGCCCGCCGAACAACCCCTATCTCGCCGACTACATCCACTCGACGCGCCGCTCCTCGATGGGCGCCCTGCTGCCCTCCGCCGCTGGCGCGTCCTTCGCCCTTGCCGCCATCCTCGAAAAGGGCGGCAATATCGGCGTGCTGGTCGATCAGAAATTCTCGGGCGGCGTGGATACGACCTTCTTCGGCCGCCCATGCCAGAGCAACCCGATGCTCGGCATGCTCGCCCGCCACTATGACTGCGGTGTCTACCCCGCCCGCTGCGTCAGGCTGCCGGGCAACCGCTTCCGCCTGGAAATCGAGGACAGGCTGACCTTGCCGCGCACCGAAGGCGGTAGCGTCGATGTCAGCGCCACCACCCAGCTGCTCACCGATGTGGTCGAGCGCTGGGTGCGCGAGGACCCCGGCCAGTGGATGTGGTTCCACAAACGCTGGGAAATCAGCGGCCGCCGCCGTAAGCGCGGACAGTCGAAGGCGACGGTCGGCCTTTAGGTCAGTTGGTCACGACAATCCGCGTGTTGCCGAAGCCGACTTCCTTGACCATCGAATAAAAGGCCGCGGCGTTAGCCGGATGCAGGCGCACGCAGCCATGCGATGCCGGTCGTCCGAGATTTCTCACCGACCCGGTGCCGTGAATGGCGTAGCCGCCGTGGAAGAACACCGAATAGGGCATCGGCGAGTTGTCATACTTGCGCGAATACCACATCCGGGCAGTCCATTGCGGCCGGTAGCTGCCGCGCGGCGTGAAATAGCCCTTGCGCGCGGTCGACACGCTCCAGCGATAAACCACCTGGCCGTATTTGCTGACGGTCATGGTCTGCGACGAGACGTCGATATTGGCCACCAGCGCAGCCGCCCGGCTTGCGATGGACATGCCGAACAACGCGGTTGCCAGCACGGTTGCCATGAGAACGAACTTTTTCATGCGATCAAACCCCTTTGATTGCCCCCTGCCGTTCGCGCGGTTCTTCCATCTTTTCGCCGGCAGATGCGTTAAGTACCACACACTCCTTGACGAATCCGCCAATGCAACGCGGTGAATTTGAACGATTTTCGCGGTATAGTTGCTGCCGCACCACGCACCCTCTGAAGTTTAGGCGAGGCGTTGGTCCATGCTTCGGTCGTTGTGTGGCAATGAGCGACTCGTCGCTTGCAAAAGTGCTGCGTTCCTTCTTCAATCCGCCGGATGAATGAACGACTTCTCAAGGCGGTCGAGGATCGGGCCGACGACCTCGTTGCGCTGACCGCCGACCTGATCCGCTTTCCGACCGTAAACCCGCCGGGCGAAGCCTACCGGCCATGCGCCGAGTTTCTCGGCGCGCGCCTGAAGAAACTCGGCTTCGAGACCGAGTTTATTCGTGCCGAAGGCGCGCCAGGCGACAGCGACCGCTACCCGCGCGTCAATGTCGTTGCCCGTTTCGAGGGCCGCTCGCCCGGCCCCTGCGTGCATTTCAACTCGCACATCGACGTGGTCGAGGCCGGCGACGGCTGGACCGTCGATCCCTTCGCCGGCGTGGTGAAGGACGGCAAGGTCTATGGCCGCGGTGCCTGCGACATGAAGGGCGGCCTGGCTGCCTCCGTCATCGCCGTCGAAGCCTTCGTGGAAGTCTATCCCGATTTTCCCGGCGCCATCGAGATATCAGGCACGGCGGACGAGGAATCGGGCGGTTTCGGCGGCGTCGCCCATCTGGCGAGGCTCGGCTATTTCTCGAAGCCGAGAGTCGACCACGTCATCATCCCCGAGCCGCTGAACAAGGATCGCATCTGCCTTGGCCATCGGGGCGTCTGGTGGGCCGAGATCGAGACCAAGGGCGAGATCGCGCATGGCTCGATGCCGTTCCTCGGCGACAATGCAGTACGCCACATGGGCGCCGTTCTGCGGGCCTTCGAGGAGGAATTGTTCCCGGCGCTCGACCGCAAGATGACGCGCATGCCGGTGGTTCCGGAAGGCGCCAGGCGCTCGACCATGAACATCAATTCCATTCATGGCGGCCAGACCGAGGATTTCCGGCCGGGGCTCCCCTCGCCCAACGTGCCCGATTGGTGCCGGCTCACCATCGACCGGCGTTTTCTGCTCGAAGAAGACATCGCCTCCGTCAAAGGCGAAGTCACCGGCATCCTCGAACGGCTGAAACGCGAGCGCGAGAAATTCGACTACGAGATCCGCGATCTGATGGAGGTGCTGCCGCTGATGACGGAGCGCGACGCGCCGGTGGTGAAGGCCGTCGCGAAGGGCATCATGGAGGTCTTCGACCGCGAACCGGATTATGTGATCTCGCCCGGCACCTACGACCAGAAGCATGTCGCGCGCATCGGCCACCTCTATGACTGCATCGCTTATGGCCCGGGCATTCTCGACCTCGCCCACCGGCCGGACGAATGGGTCGGCATCGCCGACATGTTGGAATCGGCCAAGGTGATGGCTATCGGCCTCAATGTGCTCTTGCGCGGTACAACCGGCTGATCCGCAAAAACATTCTGCCTGGCGCCGCCCGGCAGCACGAAACGCAATTTACTCGCAGGCCAAATCACGCTTCTATCCGCCAGCCTGAGCACGTTTGAGCAATGGGAGTTCAGCGATGAAATTGTGGAAGACCATCCTGGCCGCGGCTACCCTGTCGCTTGCCGCCGCCACGTCGGCCCTTGCCGCACGCACCGACCTCACGCTCGGCATCGTGCTTGAGCCGCCGCATCTCGATCCGACCGCCGGCGCGGCCGCGGCCATCGGCGAAGTCACCTATGCCAATGTCTTTGAAGGGCTGACGCGCATCGACGACAAAGGCCAGGTTCAGCCCGGTCTCGCCGAGAGTTGGGCCGTCTCCGACGACGGCAAGGTCTACACGTTCAAGCTGCATTCCGGCGTGAAGTTCCACGATGGCTCGGCCTTCAGCGCCGACGACGTGAAATTCTCGCTGGACCGGGCGCGCGCCAAGGATTCGCTTAACCCGCAAAAGCCGCTCTTTGCGCATATCACCGATGTCACGGCGGTCGATCCGGCGACGGTGAAGGTCACGCTCGACGGTCAGCAGGGCGATTTCCTCTATGATATGGGCCAGGTTGCGGCGGTGATCGTGGCGAAGGGGTCGGCCGACGGCAACAAGGACAAGCCGATCGGTACCGGTCCGTTCAAGTTGGATCATTGGGCCAAGGGTTCCGAGATCACGCTGGTCAAGAATCCGGACTACTGGGGTACGCCCGCTGCGCTCGACAAGGCGACATTCCGTATCGTGCCGGACGCGGCCGCGGCTGTCCCCGCATTGCTCTCGGGCGACATCCAGGCTTTCGCCAACATGCCCGCACAAGACGCGCTTGAGCAACTTCAGTCCGATCCGCGCTTCAGCGTCGTGATCGGCTCGACCGAGGGCGAGACGATCCTGTCGATCAACAACAAGAAGCCGCCCTTCGACAAGCTCGCGGTGCGGCAGGCGCTCGCCTCCGCAATCGATCGCAGTGCCATCATCGCCGCGGCCTCGAACGGTCTTGGAAAGCCGATCGGGTCTCATTTCTCGCCAGGCGATACGGGCTATGTCGATCTCACCGGCGTCTATCCGCACGACATCGCAAAGGCCAAGGAGTATCTGAAGGAAGCGGGGCTGGAGAACGGCTTTTCGGCCACGATCAAGCTGCCGCCCGTACCCTACGCACGCGACGGCGGCCAGGTGATTCAGTCCCAACTGAAGGACATCGGGGTCAATCTGCAGATCATTCCGATCGAATGGGCGGAGTGGCTGAGCCAGGTCTTCACCAACAAGGACTACGACCTGACGATCGTTTCCCATGTCGAGCCAAACGACATCGATATCTATTCGCGGCCCGACTACTATTTCCAGTATGACAATCCGAAGTTCAACGATGTCATTAAGGAGCTCGGCACCACGGTCGACAAGGACAAGAGGCTGGAGCTGCTGGGCGAGGCGCAGAAGATTCTCGCGCACGACGTGCCCGCCGTCTACCTGTTCGAGCTGCCCAAGATTGGCGTCTGGGATGCCAAGCTGCAGGGCATGTGGACGAACTGGCCGATCGAGGCTGACGATCTGACCAAGGTGAAGTGGACGGATTGAGGCCGGCGCGATCGCCCGATCGCCTCCCATGACCGCCTATCTCCTGAAACGCATCATCATCGCCGCCCTCACCCTGGTGCTGGCCTCGATCGTGGTGTTCGCGGTCATGGAGATCCTGCCCGGCGACCCGGCGCGCCTGATGCTGGGCCTCAATGCCAGCGCCGATCAGGTCGAGGTGCTGCGCAACCAGATGGGGCTGAACGCGCCGCTGGTGCTGCGCTATCTCCACTGGGCGGCAGGCTTGCTCAGCCTCGATTTCGGCCGCTCCTACACCTATTCGGTGTCCGTCATCGACCTGGTGCGCGAACGCGTCGTCGTCTCCCTGCCGCTGGCGCTGATCGCGCTGGCGCTCTCGACCATCATCGCCATTCCGGTCGGCGTGTTCTCGGCCAGCCGTCAGGGCCGCGCGGGCGACACGCTCGTCATGGGCGCGGCCCAGCTCGGCGTCGCGGTGCCGAATTTCTGGTTCGCGCTGATGCTGATCTACCTGTTTGCCGTCTGGCTCCGGCTGGTGCCGGCCGGCGGCTTTCCGGGCTGGGGGGCCGGTATCTGGCCGGCGCTGAAATCCCTGATCCTGCCGGCCATCGCTCTTGCGCTGCCGCAGGCGGCGATCCTGGCGCGCGTCGCCCGCTCCGCGCTGATCGAGGTGCTCAACGAGGACTATATCCGCACCGCGCGCGCCAAGGGCCTGCCCTACCGCGCCGTGCTCTGGCGCCACGCGCTGCGCAACGTCATGATCCCGGTGCTCACCATCCTCGGCCTGCAATTCGCCTTCCTGCTTGCCGGCACCATCATCATCGAGAATGTCTTCTACCTGCCTGGTCTCGGCCGGCTGATCTTTCAGGCGATCACCCAGCGCGACCTGATCGTGGTCGAGAGCATCGTCATGCTGCTGGTCGCCGCCGTGATCCTCATCAACCTCCTCGTCGATTTCTCCTACGCCCTCGTCGACCCGCGCCTAAGAGCAATTCCAGGAAAAGTGCGTAGCGGTTTTCCGTCCGGAATTGCGCCAAAACAAATACTGAGAGCGGTTCAGCGATTCCGCGAAACGCGGAACCGCTCGAGAGGCCGGCAATGACCATGCGCGTCGACCTGCCCGAGGAAACGCTTGCCGGCGTGCTGGCCAAGGCCTTCGGCAACCGCTCCTTCCTGATCGGTTTGATCATCACGCTGCTGGTTGTGGCCGTCGCGCTCCTCTCCTTTGCCTGGACGCCTTACGACGTCACCAGGCTGGTGATCGCCGACAAGACGCAGGCGCCCTCCTGGACACACTGGTTCGGCACCGATCATTTCGGCCGCGACATCCTGTCGATGGTCATGGTCGGCGCCCGCAACTCGATCGCCGTGGCGCTGGTCGCGGTAGGCATCGGCATGGGCATCGGCGTGCCGCTCGGCGCCGTCGCCGCGGCGCGCGGCGGCATAGTCGACGAGGCGCTGATGCGCCTCAACGATCTCGTCTTTGCCTTTCCGGCGCTGCTTTCGGCAATCATGATCACCGCGATCTTCGGTCCCGGCGCCGTCAATGCCATCATCGCCATCGGCATCTTCAACATACCTGTGTTCGCGCGTGTCGCCCGCGCGGGCGCGCTGGCCATCTGGCCCCGCGAATTCATCCTTGCCGCGCGCGCCGCCGGCAAGGGCATGACACAGATCACCGTCGAGCACATCCTGCCCAACATCGCGACGCTGCTGCTGGTCCAGGGCACGATCCAGTTCGCGCTGGGCATCCTCGCCGAAGCCGGGCTTTCCTATGTCGGCCTCGGCGCCCAGCCGCCGATGCCGAGCTGGGGCCGCATGCTGTTTGACGCGCAGACGCGCATGGTGACCGCGCCCTGGATGGCGATCTTCCCCGGCATGGCGATCGTGATCACCGTGCTTGGGCTGAACCTGCTCGGCGACGGCATTGCCGACATCCTCGATCCGAAATCGCGGCGGCGTAGATGAACCTGCTCGAGATCGAAAACCTGTCGCTTTCGATCGGCGATACGCCGATCCTGAAAGGCGTCGAGCTGACAATCGCACCGGGCGAGGTCGTCGGCCTGGTCGGCGAATCCGGCTCCGGCAAGTCGATGACGGCGCTGACAATCATGCGGCTGCTGCCGCATCTGGCCCGCGCCGAGGGCCGCGTCGCCTTCGACGGCATCGACATCCTCGGCGCGAGCGAGGACCAGATGTGCGCCTTGCGCGGCGACGATATCGGCATGGTCTTCCAGGAGCCGATGACGGCGCTCAACCCGGTCAAGACGATCGGCGAACAGGTCGCCGAAGGCATCCGCTGGCACACCAAAGCGAGCCGCGCCGAGGCCGAGGAGCGCGCGCGAAAAATCCTCGACCGCGTCGGCCTGCCCGAGGCCAAATTCCCGCTGTCGCGCTACCCGCACGAACTGTCCGGCGGCCAGCGCCAGCGCGTCGTCATCGCCATCGCCTGCGCGCTGAAACCGAAGCTGCTGATCGCCGACGAGCCGACGACGGCGCTCGACGTGGTGCTGCAGGCGCAGATTCTTGATCTTTTGCGCGACCTGGTCAGCGAGAACCGCATGGGGTTGCTGCTCATCTCGCACGACCTCGCCGTGGTGACCGAGATGGCCGATCGCCTGATCATCCTGCGCAACGGCGAAGTGATGGAAGCCGGCGACACCGCCCGGACCTTGTCGGAGCAACAGCATCCCTACACGCGCGAGCTGGCGCTGGCCTCCACGCACGTGCCGGCGCGCCCGAAACCGCACCTTGCCGGATCGGCAAAACCCTTGCTCGAAGTCCAGGGCGTCGGCCGGGACTATCCGGGGCGGCGCAAATCGCTGTTCCAGCCGGCGCAACCGATCCGCGCCGTCGACGATGTCTCGCTCACCATCGAGCCCGCGCAATCGGTGGCGCTCGTCGGCCGCTCGGGCTGCGGCAAGTCCACGCTTGCCCGCATGATCCTCGCCTTGGACAAGCCGACGGCGGGCACGATCCGCTTTCGCGGCGAGCCCATCACCGGCAAGCCGGAGTCGACGCTGAAGCCGGCCCGACGCGACATGCAGGTCGTGTTCCAGGATCCTTACGGTTCCTTCGACCCGCGCCAGAAGGTCGAGAAGCTGGTGGCCGAGCCGCTGCATCTTCTGGAAAAGCAGCCGGCAAAAGCCGAGCGCCGCGAGATGGTCTCGCATGCGCTGCAGGAAGTCGGCCTTAGCCAGCGCGACATGGACAAATACCCGCATGAATTCTCCGGCGGCCAGCGCCAGCGCCTGTCGATCGCCCGCGCCATCATCACCCGCCCGAAGCTGGTGGTCGCCGACGAGCCGGTCTCGGCACTGGATGTCTCGATCCGCGCCCAGATCCTCGACCTTTTCGCCGAGCTCAACCAGAAGCTCGGCATCGCCTATCTCTTCATCACCCATGACCTGACGGTCGCCCGCGCCATGGCGGACGAGGTGCTGGTCATGCATGAAGGCAAGATCGTCGAACGCGGCCGGGCGGCCGAGGTGCTCGACCATCCGCGCTCAGAGGCGGCGCAGGCGCTGGTCGCGGCGGCACCCGACCTTCACCGCGCTATCGCGCGCAAAATGCAGGAACAGGGGTGAGCCAACTTCCTTGCTTGAGGCAATTCCCGACGAAGGCTATGGCGAAGTCGCCGAGCCTAAACGCGCCACCCTTTTCCTGGAATTGCTTCAGCGCTCCGGCTTCACCAAATCGACGGGGCTGATGTCGAGCAGGTCGAGCGTGCGGCGCAGAAGCTTCACCTCGCTCTCCGCCAGCTTGGAATCGGCCTTGGCGATCTCAGCCATGTGGCGCGCAAGCAGCTTCCGGCGCTCGACATCGAGGTCGCGGAACAGCGCGATCGCCTGCGAGCCGTTGGTCTCGTAGCCATAATCGTTGAGATATTCGATGACACTGTCGATGCTGGCCTCCGGAATGCCGAAGGCTTCCTTGCAGATATGCCGGAAGACGACCATCTCGCTCTCCGAGACCGAGCCGTCGGCCAGGATCATGCGGAACAGCATCAGCAATTCCGCCGACAGCACAGGGTCGTCCGCCACCTTGCGCACACCCGGGTCACCGTCGAAGATCGAACGTATCTGGTCGAGCAACGCCATCGCCACCAAGCTCCCTTTGCGAGTCTGATCTGATTGTTAGCTTGGAATCGCTCTTGCGCAAACGGGGCGAGCGTGATGGAAGCTGCATTCCCTCGCCGCGCTCTTCCCGATGATCGAGCTTACCCTGCAGACCGTCCTCATCCTCATTGCTGCCGCCTTTGCCGCCGGCTTCGTCGACTCGATCGCCGGCGGCGGCGGGCTGATCACGATCCCGGCGCTGCTGCTTGCCGGCTTCTCGCCGGTCGCCGCCCTCGGCACGAACAAATTGCAAGGCATGTTCGGTTCCGGCTCGGCGACCATTCATTATGCCGCCAACGGCCAGGTCGACCTGCGCCGCCAGCTGCCGTCGGCGCTGCTGGCGCTTGTCGGCGGCGCGGTCGGGGCGCTTTTGGCGACCGTCGTGCCGGGCGATTTCCTGCGTGCCCTGCTGCCGCTGCTGCTGATCGCCATCGCGCTCTATTTCGCACTGAAGCCGAACATGGGCGACGTCGACCGCGCCGAGCGGCTGTCGCCCTTCCTGTTCGGACTGAGCGTCCCGCCGCTGATCGGCTTCTATGACGGGCTCTTCGGTCCGGGCGCCGGTTCCTTCTACATGCTCGCCTTCGTCACCCTTGCCGGCTACGGCGTGCTCAAGGCGACGGCGCACACCAAGCTGCTCAATTTCGCCTCAAACATCGGCGGCTTCGTCGTCTTCGCCGCCGTCGGCGTCATCGACTGGAAGATCGGCCTGATGATGGGCGTGGCGCAGTTCATCGGCGCCCGCGTCGGCGCAAGCCTGGCCATCCGCATCGGCGCGAAGCTGATCAAGCCGCTGCTGGTGGTCGTGTGCATGGCGCTCGCGATCAAGCTCTTGGCCGACCCCGCCAATCCCTTACGCCAACTGGTTGGTATGTGAGGCCCCCTCCTGTTAGAGTTCTGGTGTTGCGAATCATGTTGGAGGGACAGAAATGAATCTCAGTGCACCCACCCAGCTTGTGTTTATTATTTCGTTGGTCATCGCCGTCATCGGCCTTCTCGCCGCGCTTGGCGTTCTCGCATTCATTCCGCTTGCGTCCGTTTGGATCATGCTTATCGCCTACATCGTGCTCGCCGCCGGCTGTTTGATGCGGGGCGCTTGAAATTCGCAGATCTCAGGCAACTCGGAGCGCCCGGCCCTGCCGGGCGCTTTTGATTTTTACGAACCTGTTCTGCTAGGCTCGCGTCATGTCCGACGAGCCAGAGCGCCATCGCCAGGATAATCGCTCTCCCGCCCTCCATTTCGAGATGGTGCGGCGCAAGCCCGCCGCCTCGCTTGCGGGCGTCGTCACGGATTCCTGCGGCTATCGCGAGACCTGTCCCGGCCATTTCCGCATCGTCGAATATGCTTCGCTGACCGTGCCGCTGGTGATCAGCTTCGCCGAAGCCTTCGCCATCGGGCTCGGCCACAGCCCGGGCGACAACGATCGCTACGCCAGCTTCGCCGCCGGCCTCTATGCCGGGCCGGTCATGATCGAATCCTTTGGCGGCGCCTGCTGCGTTCAGGTCAATTTCACCCCGCTTGGCGCCAGGCAGTTCTTCGGCCTGCCGATGAGCGAGTTGCGCGATCGCATGGTCGGGTTGGACGATGCGCTGGGCTTTGACGGCATCGCATTGCGCGAACGGCTCGGCGAGGCATCGGATTGGAACGCGCGCTTCGACATTGCCGAGGGATTCATTACCAGCCGCCTTGTCGAGGCGAATGCGCTTTCACCGGAAATCGCCTGGGCCTACAGGGCGGTCATTGCGTCAGGCGGCCGCACCCGCATTTCGACGCTCGCCGGCGAGATCGGCTGGAGCCGCAAGCATCTGGCGGCGAGATTCACCGACGCGATCGGCATCGGCCCGAAGACATTGTCGCGCATCGTACGCTTCAATCGCGCGCTGTCCCTGTCGAAGCGGCAGGACGATGACTGGGCCGGCATCGCCGCCGATTGCGGCTACGCCGACCAGGCGCATCTGGTGCGCGAGTTCCGTCAGTTGGCCGGCGAAACGCCGACCGGTCTCGCGGCGTCGATGTAGGCCTGACCCAGGTAACATTTCTTCAAGACGCCGAGACCGCCTTTGCACAGACTGGCATTCATCAACCGACCAGGGAGATTGTCATGCCGACAGCAAACGAAGCACCCCGTCTATACCCGGCTCTGCGCTACAGGAACGCCGCCAAGATGATCGACTGGCTCAGCGAGGCCTTCGGCTTCGAGGTCCGCGCCCGCTTTGGCGAGGGCGACATCGTTCACCACGCCGAGATGGCCTTCGGATCCTCGATGATCATGCTGGGCACAGCACGCGACGACGACTACGGCAAGATGGTCGGTGATCCAGGCGGTGGCGGCGGCAAGTCCATCTACATCGCCGTCGACGACGCCGACGCGGCCTATGCCAAGGCGAAGAAGGCAGGCGCGAAAATCATCCAGGAGCTGGTCGACCGCGACTATGGCAGCCGCGAGTTCATCTGCCTCGACCCGGAAGGCAATGTCTGGTCGTTCGGCACCTATTGGCCGAAGGCGGGGGAAAAGGCGTAGCAATCATTGCCGATGCTCGCGATTAGCCGATGCGTCCGAACTTCGTCATCCACGGGCGGAGCGGGAGCGAAGCGGACGCGCAGACCCGAGGATCCATTCCGTGGCCTCGATCGAGGAGCGCAGCGGAGCAGAATTCTGCACGGTAGCAGCGCCTGAACGTCACGGAATGGATCCTCGGGTCTACGCGCGTCGCTTCGCTCCTTGCTCCGCCCGTGGATGACGACTGGGTGGACGTTTTCGCCAATCGCAAACGTGTGCGGTTCGGCAGGAGAACCTAGCGCGCCAGCGAAAAAATCGCGTCGCAGTCGAGATGCCTCTCCAGCTCGGCCGCGACCTCGTCCAGTGCCTTCTCGACATCCGCGCGATAATCGACACCGCCTCCCCTGACGCCAAGGCTCTCCAGGTATGCGGCGCGAAAAGCGTCGGCGGAAAACAGTCCGTGCAGATAGGTGCCGATCACCTTGCCGTCCGCGGAGACCGCGCCGTCCTCGACGCCGTCGAGGATCGTCGATGGCCGCGCCGTGTCCGGGCCGGTGGTGCGGCCGAGATGGATTTCGTAGCCTTCGAGCGGCAGGCCGAACTGCACCGAATGCGCGCTTGAATTGCGCACAGTCTTCTCAGGTTCCATCACCGTTTCGATGTCGAGCAGGCCAAGGCCTTCGGCTTCTGTCACGCTCCCTTCGAGGCCATCGGGATCGCGCACCATGCGGCCGAGCATCTGGTAGCCGCCGCAGATGCCGACGACATGGCCGCCGCGCTTGCGATGGGCGAGGAGATCGCGATTCCAGCCGTTCTCGCGGAATTTCAGGAGATCGCCGATCGTCGATTTGGAGCCGGGGATAACCACCAGCCCGGCATCTTCCGGCAGCTTCTTGCCCGGCGGCACGAACACCACCTCGACCTGCGGCTCGGCTTTCAGCGGATCGAGATCGTCGAAATTGGCGATGCGCGCCAGCATCGGCACCGCCACCTTCAGCGCCCGCTTCTCGCCGGAAGCGAGGCGTTCGAGCACCACGGAATCCTCGGACGGCAGCCGCCCGGCCGCCTTCAGCCACGGCACGACGCCGAAGCAGCGCCAGCCGGTGAATTTTTCGATCGCGCTGATCCCGTCGTCGAACAACGAGACATCGCCGCGGAACTTGTTGATGAGATAGCCGGCGATCATGCGCCGGTCTTCCTCCGGCAGGATCAGGTGCGTGCCGGCCACGGACGCAATCACGCCGCCGCGGTCGATGTCGCCGACCAGGATCACCGGCACATTGGCGCGCGTGGCAAAGCCCATATTGGCGATGTCGCGGCTTCTGAGATTGATTTCGGCGGGCGAGCCCGCGCCCTCGACGATGACCAGGTCCGCGCCCGCGCCAACCTGCGCCCAGGAATCCAGCACAGCGTCCATCAGTCCGGCTTTCATCGCCTGGTAGTCGCGCGCCCGCGCCTCGCCATAGACTTTGCCCTGCACCACCACTTGCGAGCCGATATCGCTCTGCGGCTTGAGCAGCACCGGGTTCATATGGACGGTCGGCCTCACGCCGCAGGCCAGCGCCTGCAGCCATTGCCCGCGGCCGATCTCGCCTTCGCCGGCCTTGTCGTCGCCCGGAATATCGGCAACGGCAGCATTGTTCGACATGTTCTGCGGCTTGAATGGCCTAACCTTCAGCCCGCGATTCTTCGCAACGCGGCAAAGCCCCGCCACCAGCACGGTCTTGCCGACATCCGAGCCGGTCCCCTGCAGCATGATCGCTTTCGCCATCAGCCCCTGCCCCCTGAGTCAATGGTCGATTTCTGCGCCAGCGGTCCGCCGCGCCAGAGATAGAGCGCCATCAGCGGTTCCTTGCCCGTGCGCGTGGCATGGCTGACATTGGAGGCGTGGTGAATGACCTCGCCGGCGCCACGAATATGAAAGTCCCCCTCGCCCATCCGCCATTCCGTGCCGCCGGTCAGCGGGATGTAGATCTCCTCGGCGATATGGTGGTGGTCGGGATAGACGATGTCGGGCCCGAGGATCAATAGGCCGGCCGCGACCGCTTCGTTGACGAAATGCCCGCGCGTGCCGAACACTTCCAGCCAGCCGTAATTGTCGATGAAACCCTGCCCGAAATCGGCGGCGGTATAGGTCTGCCCCCAGCGCAACTCGTCCCGATGGTCGGCAACAAATCGCGTCAATGGCCCGGCATCGGCCGGAACCAACTCGGCGATGCGATCGAGATGGCTAAGGCAGCCAAGCGCATGCGGCTCGAGAGAACGCGCAGGCATGTCCCAGCCGATGCGCGCGACTTCATCCGTCACCAGATCGTTGTCGGCGCCGGCGAGATAGGCGCGGAATCGCTCCAGCAACTCATCGAAAATTGTCGGCACGCAAGAGCTCCGTTAGTCATTCCATGCACAGCCGGTTCTCAGCGGCCCGGGTTGCGCGGCGGCATCATTGGTCTAGATTGAACGGCGCGCAAAGCCAAAAACGACAGGCCAGAAGGCCTGAACGACAGGGAGCACGCCATGGACGCGGCAGTCGATGCGGGCACTGGCCAGTTCGAGCTCAACGAGGAACAGCGCGCCATCCAGGAGATGGCCCGAGCCTTCGCAGCCGACCGCGTCGCGCCCAATGCGCTCGACTGGGACAAGGCAAAGCACTTCCCCGCCGATGTGATCCGCGAGACCGGGCCGCTCGGCCTCGGCGGCATCTATGTGCGCGACGATGTCGGCGGCTCGGCGCTGGGGCGGCTGGATGCCGTGCTGATCTTCGAGGCGCTTGCCCACGCCGATCCGGCATTCTCCTCTTTCATTTCCATCCACAACATGGCGGCCTCGATGATCGACCGCTTCGGCAGCGACGAGCAGCGCCAGCGCTTCCTGCCGAAACTGACCTCTATGGAGTGGCTGGCGAGCTATTGCCTGACTGAGCCCGGCTCAGGCTCGGATGCGGCTGCGCTGAAGACGCGTGCGGTGAAAAGCGGCGGCGATTATGTCTTGAACGGCGCCAAGCAGTTCATCTCCGGCGCCGGCGACAGCGACCTTTATGTCGTGATGGCGCGCACCGGTGGCGATGGCCCGAAAGGCATTTCGACCTTCGTCGTGCCCAAGGATGCGCCGGGCCTGTCCTTCGGCGCCAACGAGCACAAGATGGGCTGGCACATGCAATCGACCCG
Source organism: Mesorhizobium sp. B2-8-9 (assembly GCF_006439475.1). Taxonomy (NCBI): domain Bacteria; kingdom Pseudomonadati; phylum Pseudomonadota; class Alphaproteobacteria; order Hyphomicrobiales; family Phyllobacteriaceae; genus Mesorhizobium; species Mesorhizobium sp. B2-8-9. The sequence goes on from NZ_VFTQ01000032.1 coordinate 58,439, forward strand.
CCAGGTCATCTTCGAGGATTGCAGGGTGCCGGCCGACAACCTGCTCGCCGCGGAAGGTGCCGGCTTCGGCATCGCCATGGCGGGGCTCGACGGCGGCCGGCTCAACATCGCCGCCTGTTCGCTTGGCGGCGCGCAGTCGGCGCTCGACAAGGCGCTAGCCTATACCGCCGAGCGCAAGGCCTTCGGCTCCAAGATCAACCAGTTCCAGGCGCTGCAATTCAGGCTGGCCGACATGGAGACGGAGCTGCAGGCGGCCCGCATCTTCCTCTACGCCGCCGCTTCCAAGCTCGACCGCAAGGCGCCGGATGCCGGCAAATGGTCGGCGATGGCCAAGCGCTTCGTCACCGATATCGGCTTCGACATCGCCAACCAGGCGCTGCAGCTGCACGGCGGCTACGGCTATCTGCACGACTACGGCATCGAGAAGCTGGTGCGCGACCTGCGCGTCCACCAGATCCTCGAAGGCACCAACGAGATCATGCGCGTCATCATCGCGCGGAGTTTGATTGGGAGAGAGGAAAAGTAGTGAATAGTGAATGGCGAGTAGTAAATGGTGAATGGCGACCTAGGCAACACTACTCACTACTGACTACTACTGACTAATGACTATTAATTATCACTACTCACTACTCACTACTCTCTACTCACTATTCACTATTCACCACCAACCGCACGGAGCGCCGCAATGACCACCATCGCCTTCATCGGCCTCGGTAATATGGGCAATCCGATGGCTGCCAATCTGGTCAAGGCGGGGCATGCGGTGCTGGGCTTCGACCTTGTGCCCGAAAACCTTACGGTCGCGAAAGAGCATGGTGTGACCGTCATGGCGAACGCCGTCGCCGCGGTGAAGGACGCTGACGTCGTCATCACCATGCTGCCGGCCGGCAAGCATGTGCTGTCGGTTTATGAGGACATCGCGCCCAAGGCCAGGAAAGGCGGGCTGTTCATCGATTCCTCGACCATCGATGTCGAATCGGCGCGCAAGGCGCATGCCATTGCCGCGAAGCATGGTCATCCGTCGATCGACGCACCCGTTTCCGGCGGCACGGGCGGCGCCACGGCCGGCACACTCACCTTCATGGCCGGTGGCTCGGATCAGGCGTTTGCCGCCGCCGAGCCGATCCTGAAGCCGATGGCCGGGCGCGTCGTTCATTGCGGCGGCGACGGCGCCGGCCAGGCCGCCAAGATCTGCAACAACATGATTCTCGGCATCTCGATGATCGGCGTCGCCGAAGCCTTTGTGCTGGCCGAAAAGCTCGGCCTGTCGCACCAGGCGCTGTATGACGTCGCCTCCACTTCCTCGGGCCAGTGCTGGTCGCTGACCACCTATTGCCCGGTGCCCGGTCCTGTTCCGGCCTCGCCGGCCAACCGCGACTACAAGCCCGGCTTTGCCGCCGCGCTGATGCTGAAGGACCTGAAATTGTCGCAGGAAGCCGCGCAGAACGCAGGCGCCGCGACTCCGCTCGGCGCCGAAGCCACGCAGCTCTATGCCTTGTTCAATGCGCAAGGCCACGCCGGCGCCGATTTTTCCGGCATTATTAATTTCCTGCGCGGAAATCCGGCATAAGTCTCTGCTTTTGAAGGGTTATTTCCAAGATTTGCCGGTGCGAAGCCGGCAAATTTAGATTTGCTTAAGGTCTTGCTAACGCACCGGTAACGATGTGCCCTTTAAAACGGACTGCGAGGCGGACATCGCGTCTGCCCGGCGCTCCGGATCAGGTCTCGCGTACCGGAGCCCGTAAATTTCGCAAGTATTCTCGTAGCGAAATGCCACGTGTATCTGGCAAAGCCGCGTTCCCGCAGGGACGCGGTTTTTGCGTTTCGGAGACGCCCTCCACGAGCCGTCCAGGAATGGACCGGGCGCTTAGAGCAATTCCAGGAAAAGTGTGAGCGGTTTTCCGCCCGGAATTGCGTCAAAACAAGGAGGTAGGGCATTTCGCCGTTTCCGTGAAACGGTGAAATGCTCTAGCCAGGAGCGCCCGGAGAATATCCGCTTAGCGCTTGCGCAAATCGGCGTCAGCGAGATCGAGCGCCTTGGCGATGCGCTCGCAGGCCATATCGATCGTGTCGCGCGTCCAGATCAGCGGCGGCGAGAGAATCATAGTGTCGCCGGTGGCCCGCAGCATCATGCCCTGCGCGATCGTGTGGTCGCGCACGACAACGGCAGCGCTTCCCGACGGCAGATAACGTTCCTTGGTCGCCTTGTCCTTGACGATCTCGATCGCGCCCATCAGGCCGATCGAGCGCACCTCGCCGACCAGCCTGTGCCTGGCGATCCGCTCCTGCAGCGCCTGCGCGAAATAGGGACCGGTGTCGTTCTTGACCCTTTCGACAAGCCCTTCCTTCTCGATGATCTCGAGGTTCTTGAGCGCCACCGCGCAAGCCACCGGATGACCGGAATAGGTGTAGCCATGGTAGAACTCGCCGCCTTTCTCGACCAGCGTCTTGGCGATGCGGTCGCCGACCAGCAGCGCCGAGAGCGGCTGGTAGCCCGAGGTCAGCGCCTTGGCGGTGGTGATGGTGTCGGGCTCGATCCCGAACGTCTGCGCCGCGAACCATTCGCCGGTGCGACCATAGCCGGTGATCACCTCGTCCAGCATCAAAAGCACGTCGTATTTGCGGCAGATGCGCTCCACTTCCGGCCAGTAGCTCATCGGCGGGATCTTCACGCCGCCCGCGCCCATCACCGGCTCGCCGATGAAGGCGGCGACCTTGTCGGCGCCGGCTTCGAGGATCGCGTCCTCGACCGCCTTGGCCGCGCGGATGCCGAAATCATGGTCGCTTTCGCCGGGCAACGCGAGCTCATAGGCATAGGGCATCATCACATGGACGATGTTGGGCACCGCGCCGCCGAGCTGCTTGTGCATCGGCTCCATGCCGCCGAGCGACGTGCCGGCGACGGTCGAGCCGTGATAGGCCGACTTGCGCGAGATGACGCGGTTCTTCTCGGGCTTGCCTTCAAGCGCCCAATAGTGGCGCACGAGCCTGAGCGCCGTGTCGTTGGCCTCCGATCCGGACGAACCGTAGAAAACCTGGCTGACATGCGTCGGCGCCAGCTCCGCCAGCTTCTTCGACAACAGCACCGGCGTCGGCGTCGAGCATTTGAAGAACGAGTTGTAGTAAGGCAGCTCCTTCATCTGCGCGTAGGCCGCCTCGGCCAGCTCATCGCGGCCATAGCCGACATTGACGCACCACAGGCCCGCCATGCCGTCGAGGATTTCGGTGCCGTCGGCATCGTAGATGAACGGGCCGTTGGCATGGGTGATGATGCGCGAGCCCGTCTCGCGCAGCTCCTTATGGTCGGTGAAGGGGTGCAGGTGATGCGCGGCATCGATCTGCTGAAGCTGCTTCAGCGAATAATTCTGATAGGTCATGGATTTGATCTTTCCTCTTGAATCAATCCGGCAGCGGCCGGGGCGGATTCGTCAGAGGAAGCGGGGCGGCGAATAGCCGATGCGGGCGCACAGCCGCAACAGCTCGGCGCGCAGCGTGCGCGGTGACGGCGTCACCGCGACCCCGAAGGCGCCTGATGTGCTGAAGCGGATCATGGCAGCAGCTTACGCCGGCTGAGGCCTAGAATTCAAGCTGTTCCGGTTAGCGCCCGCTGCAGGAATATGTAGCGCATCGCCGTCTGCGCCGCCTGCGGCCGACGGTCGCCGCGCCCGCCATGGCCGCCTTCGGTCTCCTCGAAGAACAGCGTCCTGCCGTGACCTGCCTCCTGCAGCCGCGCCGCCATCTTACGCGCATGTCCGGGATGGACGCGGTCGTCGGCGGTGGACGTCATCAGGAGCACCGGCGGATAGGCAGCGTCCACCTTGACATGCTGGTAAGGCGAATAGGCACCGAGCCAGGCCGCCTCCTCCGGCTTCGACGGATCGCCATATTCAGCCATCCACGAGGCGCCGGGGGGCAGGTCGGTGTAGCGCAGCATATCGAGCAGCGGCACGTCGATGATGACGGCGCCGAACAATTCCGGCCGCTGGGTCAGCGACGTGCCGGTGAGCAGGCCGCCATTGGAGCCGCCCTGGATGCCGAGCTGCGCCGCCGTCGTGATGCCGCGCCGGACCACGTCCTCGGCCACCGCCGCGAAATCGTCGAAAGCGTTCTGGCGCTTGCCCTTCAGCGCTGCCTGGTGCCAGGCCGGACCGAACTCGCCGCCGCCGCGGATGTTGGCCTGGACATAGGCATTGCCCTTGTCCAGCCAGAGCCTGCCGCGAATGCCGGCATAGCCGGGTAGCAGCGGCACTTCGAAGCCGCCATAGCCGTAGAGCAGCGTCGGCACCGGTCCTTTCTGGTCGCGCCGCCGCACCACGAAATACGGGATCATCGTGCCGTCCTTCGAGCGCGCCTCGAACTGCTCCGAGATATAAGGCGAGGCGTCGAAGCGGGCCGGCTGCGACTTCACCGTTTGAAGCGTCTCGCCATTGTCGTCCGACCAGATGATCGAGCTCGGCGTCAGGAAATCGGTGAAGGAGAAGGAGACGCTCGCGCCGAAATGCTCGACATGGCTGATGCCGACATTGCCGTTGTCGGGCAGCGCTATCCGCTTCAGCGACCAGCCTTCTGCGGCGCGGTCGCAGGCGATGACCTTGCCGCGCACATTGTCCATCAGGTTGATGAACAGCCGGTCCTGCGTCCTGGCGAGGCCGGCGATCGAAACGCGGTGCGCCGGCTCTAGCACGGTCTGGAACGGACCGAAGGCACCGTTCTCGATCCAGTGATCGAAATCGACCGAATAGAGCCCGTCGGGCAGGCAGCGCGTGCCGTCCGGCGCCGTCCAGGGGCTGCGCACGCCGAAGATCAGTTGGCCCTTGAAGACCACGGTGTCGGTGGCGTCGTCGGGCAGCGGGATGCGCCGGTTCTCGCCCGAAGCCAGCCGCAGGAAACTGTGCGAAGTGAAGAAGTCGAGCGTCTTGCCGAGCAGCACGTGCCGCTTGTCGCCGTCATATTCGACGCCGCCGCCGACCGCGAGATGTTGTTTCTCGCCTTCGAGGATCGGCGTGGCGTCCTCGAGCTTGGCGCCGCGCCGCCACAGCTTGATCACGCGCGGGTAGCCGGACTGCGTCTTGTCGTCTTCCTCGAAAGCGGCGGAGACGATCACGGTATCTTCGTCCAGCCAGGAAAAGCCCGACTTCGAAGCGGGCGCGCGAAACCCGTCCTCGACGAAGGATTTCGTCACGATGTCGAATTCGCGCATCTCACTGGCATCGCCGCCATCGGGCGACATGTAGAGCAGGCAGCGGTTGAAATCGGGATAGAGCCGGCTCGCCCCGCCGAACACCCATTTCACGCCTTCCTTCGCGGAAAGCTGATCGAAGTCGATGATCGTCTCCCAGTCGGGCTTGTCGGTCTTATAGGACGCGACCGTCGTGCGCCGCCAGAGACCCAGCGCATTGGTCTTGTCCTGCCAGAAATTATAGACATAGCCGGCAAGCGCAGCCCCGACTGGGATATTGTCCTCGGCCGTCATCAGGTCGAGCGCGATCTCGAAGGTCGCCTGGTAGGAAGGATCGCCCTGCAATTCGGCGACCGTCAGCGCATTCTGGCGATGAACCCACTCCAGCGCTTCCTTGCCGTTGCGATCCTCAAGCCAGAGGTAGGGATCGTCGGCGGTCAATTCGAGCTGGGTTTTGGTCATCGTGCTGGTCATACAGGTCTCCATCCGGCGGCCCCGCCTACATCGCGTTCGCTGCCTTGATATTCAAGAGCCATTCGGGGCCGGTCATAAAACGCGCCGTCGAACAACTGTCGCCGCCGCCAGCGCCGCGCAGATGGCGCCAAGCGTGACCGGCAGGCCGGCGGCGCCAATGACATCCATGACGCCGCCAGTGAGCGGCGGCACGACGATGCCGCCAAAACCCCACATCAGCGAGAAGGCGGCATTGCCGGCAACCAGCGCCGACCCGCTGAAGCGCTCGCCGAGCTCGATGATCGACATCGTGTAGATGCCGTAGGAAACGGCGCCCCAGATAAAGACGCAAGCCCAGATCAGCGGCGTCTCGATCAGCGCCGGCAAAGCCACGCATCCAAGGACGGTCACCGCCACGCAGCCGAACCGCACCAGGCGCGCCGTCAGCCTTTCGGCGAGCAGGCCGAGCGGCACCTGCATGGCGATGTTGCCGGCGATCATCACGGAAAGCAGCGCCGACATACGCGCTTCGGGAATGCCGTGATGCGTCCCATAGACCGGCAGCAGCGCCAGTATCGCCTGCTCGAACCCGGCCGCGACGATCACCGCCGACATAAGCAGCCAGGCCGTTGGTATGAAGCCCAGCACCGAAACCTTGTTCTCGGCCTCGTCGACGTTCGGCAGCCTTTTCACCACCACGGCCAGGCAGCCGCCGCAGAACAGGAAGGCAAGAATGCCGACAAGGAAAGGCGGCCAGCCTTCGGTGCCGACGCCGAGCAGGCAAAGCGGCCCGGCCGCGAAGCCCGCCGAGATGATGGTTGAATAGATACCCATGACGCGACCGCGCCGCGCCGGCGGCGCCAGAGCGATCACCCAGATTTCGCTCAAGACATAGAGCGGGTTGGTCACCACGCCGATCAGGAAGCGCAGTGGGAACCACAGATAGACATTTTGCGTCCAGCCGATCAGCGCCAGCACCAGCGCCGAAAGCGCCGCGCAGGTCAGCGCGGTCCGCCCTGCCCCGAACTGGCGCGCCAATCCCGGGATCAGCGGCGAGGACAGGATGAAGCCGACCGGCGTCATCGCCGCCGACAGTCCGATCGTCGCCGGCGAAACGCCCTGGCGCTGCAGGATAAAGCTCAGCAACGGATAGGAAAGCCCTTGCGCAATGGCGAAGACGGAAACCGTCGCGATCACGCCGGTGATCGCGGCCCACTGCACCGTCTCGTCGCTTTCCGAGCCCGCCAGCGTCATCATTGCCGCTCCAATCTTCGGAGCCTTAGCCGCTACCGGCGACAGCCGTAAGGGCCAACGGCGGCTAAAGCGCATGCTCCAGCCAGTCCCTGTCAGGAGCGCTGGCGCTGCCAGGATCAGCACAACGTAGCGGCACCCAGCAACGCATCGAGCCCGACGATGACGCAGGCAGCCGAGCGGCCGATCGCCTGCGGCCGCCTCCCCTTCCGTCATGTCGCTTCCCTCGCCCTAGTGGTCGCCGCCTCCTCACCGGCTGCATTGCTGCCAGTCCATTATGCCGGCCAAATTCGCATCCTCACGAGGCCTCTCATGACTGCCGCCCTTCATCCTGCCGAGCCGGCACTGGCAACCGATCGCGCCCGCCGTGGCGGCCGCGCGGGAAAGCGCGCCGGCGGTTCGGCCGCCTTCGAGCAGCCCGCCTTCCGGCAATTGAAGAACCCGCTGACGCCAACCAGGCTGGTGTCCGATGACGAATTGGAATCGATCCACCTCGCCTCGCTGCGCGTGCTGAGGGAAATCGGCGTCGACGTTTTGCACGATGAAGCCCGCCGCATCATGAAGGCGCATGGCGCCGACGTGCGCGAAGGCTCGGAGCGCGTGCGCTTCGACAGCGACATGATCCTCGAGCTTGTCTCGCACTGTCCGTCGGAATTCACGCTGCATGCCCGCAACCCGGCGCATAATCTGCGCTTCGGCGGCAACAACGTCATCCTGTCGATGATGGCTTCGGCGCCGAACTGCTCCGACCTCGACCGCGGCCGCAGGCCCGGCAACCAGGCCGATTACCGCAACTTCCTGCGCCTGGCGCAGATGCATAACATCCTGCACTGCACCGGCGGCTATCCGGTCGAGCCGATCGACATCCATCCGTCGGTGCGGCACCTGGAATGCATTCGCGACCTTGCCATGCTGACCGACAAGGTCTTCCATATCTATTCACTCGGCAAGGAGCGCAATGTCGACGGCATCGAGATCACCCGCATCGCGCGCGGCATCAGCCGCGAGCAGCTGATGCAGGAACCGTCGGTCTTCACCATCATCAACACCAATTCGCCGCTCAAGCTCGACGTGCCGATGATGGAAGGCATCATCCAGATGTCGAGCATGGGCCAGGCCGTGATCGTCACGCCCTTCACGCTGTCCGGCGCCATGGCGCCCGTCACCGTCGCCGGCGCGCTGGTGCAGCAGAACGCCGAGGCGCTCTCGGGCATTGCCTTCGCGCAGATGGTCAAGAAAGGCGCGCCGGTCGGCTATGGCGGCTTCACCTCCAATGTCGACATGAAGTCCGGCGCGCCGGCCTTCGGCACGCCCGAATATATGAAGGCGCAGCTCGTCGGCGGCCAGCTCGCGCGCCGCTACCAAATCCCCTACCGCACCTCCAACACCTGCGCCGCCAATACGGTCGACGCCCAGGCCGCCTATGAAAGCGTGTTCTCGCTATGGGGCGCGATCCAGGGCGGCGGCAATCTGATGATGCATGGCGCCGGGTGGCTGGAAGGCGGCCTGCGCTGCTCCTATGAAAAGACCATCCTCGACATCGACCTTTTGCAAATGGTGGCCGAATTCCTCACCCCGCTCGACCTCTCCGAGGATGCGCTCGGCTTCGACGCCATGCAGTCGGTCGGTCCTGGCGGCCATTTCTTCGGCACCCAGCACACGCAGGAACGTTACAAGACCGCCTTCTATTCGCCGATCGTCTCCGACTGGCGCAATTTCGAGACATGGGCCGAGGCGGGCTCGCCGACGGCGATGGAGCGGACCAACAAGGTCTGGAAGGAGCGCCTTGCCTCCTACGAGGAGCCCTATATGGATCCGGCCATCCGCGAGGAGCTCAACGACTTCGTCGAGAAACGCCGCGCCGAAGGCGGCGCGCCGACGGATTTCTGATCGTTGATCTCAATTTCTGACTCCACATTGCACAACACGGATCTATCTGCATGAAATCCCACGTAAAAGCGGTTGTCATCGGCGGCGGCGTCGTCGGCTGTTCGGTGCTCTATCACCTCGCCAAGGCCGGCTGGACCGACATCATGCTGATCGAGCGCTCGGAGCTGACCTCCGGCTCGTCCTGGCATGCGGCGGGCGGCTTCCACACGCTGAACGGCGACCCGAACGTCGCCAAGCTGCAGGCCTATACGGTCCAGCTCTATAAAGAGATCGAGGAACTCTCCGGCCAGTCCTGCTCGCTGCATCTGACCGGCGGCGTCATGATGGCCGACACACCCGAGCGCATGGACTTCCTGCGGCTGGCTCACGCCAAGGGCCGCTATCTCGGCATGGATACCGAGCTGATCACGCCCTCGGAAGCCAAGGCGATGTTCCCGCTGATGGACGAGACGAACTTCGTTGGCGCCATGTGGGATCCGGTCGAAGGCCATCTCGACCCTTCGGGCACCACCATCGCCTATTCCAAGGCGGCAAAAAAGCTCGGCGCCGAGATCGTGCTGCGCAACCGCGTCGTCGATCTCACTCAGCAGCCGGACGGCACTTGGAACGTCGTCACCGAGCAGGGCACGGTCCATGCCGAGCACGTCGTCAATTGCGGCGGCCTGTGGGCGCGCGAGATCGGCCGCATGGTCGGCGTCGAGCTGCCCGTGCTGGCCATGGAGCATATGTACCTTTTGACCGAGCCGATGCCGGAGGTCGAGGAGTTCAATAGGTCGACCGGCCGCGAGATGATCGGCGTGCTCGACTTCAAGGG